>JABDLW010000793.1 GCA_013001805.1 Saprospiraceae bacterium
TTTCAAGACGCATCAACCTCGTTGCGTCTTCTACCCATTTAAAGAGATTTCGGTCATTTTTCTCTGCAACTAATGTACTTCAATTTTCCTTCGCAGCGTTTTATTTTCCTGCTGCAGGAGATCGATCCGGTCGATCAGATCGATGATTACCGCGATGCCTTCGATATTCACCTGAAGATCATGATGAATTCGAATGATCTTTTCCAGAAGCGATAAATGTTCTTCATCAAGGTAGGAAGTATCTTCCCTGTAAATGATTTCGACCATTCCGTGTTGCTCCAGCTGATCTATGAAAGAATAGTCCAAACGGTAACATTCACAAATGGTGGATATCAATATTAGATTGTCACTTCTCATTTGCCACGTAATTTAGCCAGTTCCGTGAATAACTGTTTCTCCTTTGCGTCTAATTTCGTCGGTATCCTCACCTGATAGGTTATGATCAAATCTCCGAACTGCCCTTCTTTCTTATAAACGGGAAATCCTTTGCCGGATAATTTGACTTTGGTCCCATTTTGGGTTCCCGCTTCTACTTTTAATTTAACCTTTTTTCCATCGAAAGTCGAAACAATAATCTCACCACCAAGCACTGCGGTATAAAAATCCAGCTCTACATTTTTATACAAGCCTTTTCCATCGCGATGAAAAGAAGTGTTGTTGGTAATTTGAAATTTAATATAGAGATCACCATTTGGTCCACCATTGACTCCCTGGCCTCCATGGCCCTTGATTTTGATAACCTGCTCATCATTTACTCAGGCGGGAATAGTTATGCGAATGTTCTTTCCATTTAATCCCAGAGTTTGCTTTTGCGTTTTATAAACATCCGTCAAATTAAGGGACAATGTTGCATGAAAATCCTGGCCTTTATATTTTGTTTCTCTTTCAAAACCTCCAAAACCACCCTGGTTTCCAAACATAGAATTAAAAAAATCAGAAAAGTCTCCACCAGAGAATTGACCATACCCTCCTGAGCGACCAGCTCCGCCACCGGATCGTGGTCGTTGATAGGCTCTTTGCTGCCGCGCTGCTTCTTCAAAAGCCTCAGCATGTTCCCAATCTTTGCCGTACTTGTCATACTTGGCTCGCTTCTCGGGATCACTAAGTACTGTGTGGGCTTCATTTATTTGCTGAAACTTCTTCTTGGCATCCTCATCATTCGGATGTAGGTCGGGATGGTTTTTCCTGGCCAGACGCCGGTAAGCTTTCTTGATTTCCTTGGTATCCGCATTTCTGGCCACACCCAGAATCTTGTAATAATCTATATAGTCCATCAATCTAAGTGATTCAGCTTTTCAGACAATCAAAATAGCCATTTTGTTCGGTCTCAGGTCATGATTATCATCATTGCAAATGGTGACAATTGAAGGGTAAGCCCTCCAAGATGACCAGGGTTAAAAGATAGATGATAGTTTGCGTGTCATACCGATGGGAAGAAATAGGGCTCTTTAATCGAACGAGTAATGAAAGAATTTGTTTACACTGTATCTGGCTGAATACGCAAACCTTTGGTGGGTTGAATATTTAGACAATGCTTAAAACTCACTATGAAAATATAATATGGCAAGAAAGACGCATTCACCGGCAAGTCATCATCAGAAGCTTGCTCGTTTCAAATTGAGATATGCCTTCATCAGCATATCAATTGCCACCTGGATCATGGCAATGGTCCTTCCCAGCCTTCTCATGGCTCAAACGCCCGTCAGCAATCAAGAGATACAAGCTCTTGTACAAAATTTGAAAAACGATCCCCGGGGGCCCTATAAAGATATTCGCTGGTTTTGCGAAGATGGCAGCATCATTCCACCCAAGGAGAAATGTCCCGAACCCGGAGGCCAGCAAAGAGCAAGGTACAAGGACGAAGTGGCACGGCTACAAAAGTCCAACCATCTTTTCTTCGGACAGATTCTAGCCACTACTCCACTTGAAGATGTGTGGGACGCGCGCAACTACAACTCGCGTCTTAAGCAGTACCAAATGGAAAAGTACTTGAGGGCAAATGATGATGGCTGGATCATGCGTAAAGGTCAATATTATAGGGGGGCCATTCAGATAGAAGATGAGAGTGCCTGGGGCATCGACTTTTTGAGTCACCTCGTGACACAGGATCAAGTCATCAAGAGTCAGTACTTCCTGTTGCGTCAAGCAATTAAAGATGTTCCTCATCGCAATGATGACAATCATACACTTTCCGTGCGGGCGTTAAGCAAGACACTATCGGACAGTTATCCGGACTTCATGCAACTGCGGATAAAAATTCACGGACAACCAGATGCTACAGATATTCAAAGTGTACAGTCTTTCTATGAGAACCACAGAAATAAACTGACTGTAGATCAGCGTAGTCAAATGGAAACTTTGATAAGTGATATGCAGCTGCTTTATCAACCTATTGATGTAGCCAGGCTGAGAGAAATTACGAAAAATCTACCCAGTGAGGCATCTATAACCATTTCTCTGAACATTTACCTTGATGAGCTCAAAGCCGCCTCATCTTCAGGGCAGGTAATATCGACTGCAGAAAAACTGGCCCAGATAAGAAATGAGATTTTGACAGTAAAGAGTAAAAAGGGGAGGTTGGCATTGCTGGACTTATCCAATGCCCTGGAAGACATCTTTCTTCGCTCCGCAAGCAGTTGGAAGACCGGCACACTTGGGGAAACAATGGAAAAAATTTGTTTTATGGGAATGGCAGCCTTTGGCACTGGTCTGATCGAAGCTTGGGAATGGGACCATATCTCACCTGTTTTGACCTCCTACGAGCGAGAAGAAATGGAGCTTTTGGCATTGAACGACTATTTGAATACAGCGCGGAGTATGATTGAGTGGGGTACAGGAATGATCAATGGAGTCTATCGTGATGTCATCAACCAGTACACAGCTTTTGAACCCCTGGCTTATTCATTCCAGGACGATAAAATAAGAAGTTCCATATTGCTGCCGCTGGGAGAAACAGTAAGTCAGTTAGGAGACTTTCTGGCAAAGCATGCACAGCTTACCAATAAGGTGCTGTCCCTTTCTAATCAAAGTACGCTAAGGGGACTCAATCCAGGAATTGCCAAGGGAGAATTGGTGGTTGTTGATGGCGATGTCCCT
>JABDLW010000504.1 GCA_013001805.1 Saprospiraceae bacterium
GGGTGAAACTCGAAATATCCCTTTCCCCTCTTGAACTCCTCCGTGTGCAGAATCTTGGTATCATGGCCATCCGGTGCTACCGGCCATTGTTTACCCTGAGTACCTAGTTCTTCCCATTTAATGCCGGCAAAAAATGGGACGATCTGTGATATCTCTTCCAGCATACCCTTAGCAGTGTAATCGGGTTGACTGTAGCCCAGTTTGTTCATCATGTCAACCACGATCTGCCCATCTACTTTGGCCCCATCTATTGGTTTTCTCACCTGACGCACTGCCTGAACCCTCCGTTCTCCATTGGTAAATGTTCCCTCTTTTTCCAGGAAGGAAGCACCCGGTAAAACAACATCGGCATATTTTGCGGTCTCGGTCATGAATATTTCCTGAACGATCACCAGGTCGGTATTTTTCAATGCCTTGATTACTTTCTGTGTGTTGGGATCGGTCTGCACCACATCCTCACCGATGATCCAAAGGACCTTTAACTTATTCTCCAAAGCAGCCTGGAACATCTCCGGTATCTTGTAGCCTATGTGCCGGGGCACTTCAACACCGTAAAATTCATTATACCGCTGATTGATGGCCGGATTGGTAATATCCATATAACCGGCACCCTGATGTGGCTGCACACCCATATCCGCACTACCTTGCACATTATTTTGCCCGCGGAGCGGATTTACCCCCACACCTTTTCGACCAATATTCCCTGTGAGCAAAGCCAGGTTGGCAATTTGCATCACCGTAAAGGTACCCTGACTATGCTCGGTCACACCTAATCCATGAAATGACATGGCATTAGGCGCTGACGCATAGGCGATTGCGGCCTTTTGTATCAAGTGACGATCCACACCACAAGTGGCTTCCATTGCATCGATATCCAGATTTTTTATGTCATTTAAGAAGTCTTGGAATCCCTCAGTACGCCGATCAACAAATTGTTGATCTACCAGCCCGGCTTCAATAATGTAGTACATCATCATGTTTAATACCGCTACATTGGTACCCGGACGAAGGGCCAGGTGATGGGTTGCATAGCGAGCCAGTTCGATCCTGCGAGGGTCAATAACGATTGTGGTTTTGCCTTTCATGGCAAACTGTTTGAGCTTGGCACCCGTGACCGGATGGGCATCGGTAGGATTGGCACCGATCACCAGAATGCAGTCGGTATGTTTCAGATCCTCAATGGAGTTGGTCGCGGCACCAGTCCCAAAAGTTCGCTGCATACCGAGTGCAGTGGGCGAATGACAAACCCGGGCACACCCATCGATGTTATTGGTACCGACTACGGCGCGCATTAATTTCTGCATGAGGTAATTTTCCTCATTGGTGCAACGCGAACTGGAAATACCGGCGATGGAGTCCGGACCGAATTCATCTTTGGCCGCATGAATACGGTTGGCGATGTAATCATAGGCTTCATCCCAGGAGACTTCTTCAAATTCGCCATTTTTCTTGATCAGTGGAGATCGTAACCGGTCGGGATGATTGTAAAATTTAAAAGCGTATCTGCCTTTGAGGCACGTATGTCCCTGATTGACTTCGGCATCGTAGGGTGCCTGGATGCTGAGAATGTCTCCATTGTTGGCCGACACTTCCAAATTGCAACCGACACCACAATAGGTGCATATGGTACGGGTGACTTCGGCCACCTTAACTGACTTTGATTGATACACATCGGATATGGCGGATGTAGGACAGGCCTGGGCACAGGCACCACAACTCACGCATTCAGATTCCATAAAAGATTGGTTCTGCCCTTTGACAATGTGCGCATCAAATCCTCTGCCGGCCATGCTAAGGACAAATTCACCTTGCACTTCATCGCATGCGCGCACGCAACGGTAGCAATTGATGCACTTTGACAGGTCACTGACCATGTAAGGATGGCTCAAATCTTTTTTTCTGTCCAGATGATTCTCACCATCGGGATATCTAACATCACGAATACCAACCTGTGCCGCAACTGTCTGCAATTCGCAGTTGCCATTGACTTCACAGGTAAGACAGTCGAGGGGATGATCAGTGAGGACCAGTTCCACAATATTCTTTCTCAATGATTGAATCTTTGCAGAGCTGGTGAAAATGTATTGGTTGGCTGCGACTGGTGTGTGGCAGGAGGCCAGCGTCTTTTTGGGTCCGGATTCGGAATTGGCCACTTCTACGCTACATACCCGGCAAGCCCCAAAGGGTTTCAGGTTGGGTGCGTCACAAAGTGTCGGTACAATCTTTTTTCCCTTATTTCTTTTAATAAACGAGAGAATAGTTTCTCCCGATTGAATATTAAAAGGCTGACCATCTATAAATGCATTGTTCATCTTAACCGTTTATTCTTTAAAATAAGGATTTAACTCATCCGCAAAATATTCCAGGGCATTTCTTACCGGCAGTGGAATACCACCACCATGTGCACACAGCGATCCTTCTTCCAGGGTTGACAGGAGGTCGGTAAGCAAGTTCTTTTCAATCTTATAATCTGAAGTCAGTGCTTTTCGCGCCAGTTCAAAGCCCCTTTTAGTGCCGAGGCGGCAGGGAAAGCATTTTCCACAGCTTTCGTAAGCGGCAAAATCAAACAGATGTTCGATAAACTTTAGAATGGGAAAGCTTTCCGGAATGCAAATGACGGATGCATGTCCCAGTAAAAAGCCCTGTTGTGAAAAGGACTCAAAATCCAAAGTGAGATCATCGATCTTTCCCACCGGAACCAAGCCGCCTAAGGGACCACCGATTTGCATGGCTTTTACCGGTCCTTTGAATCCGCCACCGAGTGTATCTACCAGCTGACGTAATGGAGTACCCATTTCCACTTCATAGAGACCGGGATTTTGGAAAAGGCTATCCAGGCATATCAATTTCGTGCCGGATGATTTTTCGGTACCCAGTGCCTTCCAGGCTGCCCCCCCTTGGTCCATGATAAAATGTAAGGCCGCCAATGTCTCTACATTATTAACCACTGTGGGTTTATTAAAAAGTCCCTGTTGTGCCGGATAAGGCGGTCGTATCCGGACTTCCGGTCTCTGACCTTCGATCGAATTGATCAACGCGGTTTCTTCACCACAAATGTAAGCACCTTTTGCCTCGATAATTTTGCAGTGGAAACTGAATTCCGATCCGTTTATCTTTGCTCCTTCCAGCCCGGCCTGACGAATATCATTGATGGCCTCCTGCATGATTCTGACGGAATCGGGATATTCAGCCCGGATATAAATAACGCCATATTCCGCACCGGTCACGAGCCCGGCGACCAACATGCCGAACAGCACAGAATGCGGTCTTTCCTCCAGCAGGTATCGGTCGGAATAAGCTCCCGGATCGCCTTCGTCGGCATTGCAGATAATAAACTTGACGTCACTCACCTCTTTTTTACAAAATTCCAACTTGAGACCCATCGGAAAGCCGGCACCTCCCCTGCCACGTAATCCGGATGATTTGATCTCCTGCAGGGCCGCTGTGGGATCATGTCCCAATAAAGACACGAAAGGTTGATAGTAGTCTGCAATATTGGAAAAAGGACGAGTCAAAATGGCCGGCCCCAAAGCTCGCACGGGATAACTTGCAGCTTCTTCTCCGGACTTTTTCTGAAGTACCTCATCGAGTTGCATTGCCTGCGAG
>JABDLW010000513.1 GCA_013001805.1 Saprospiraceae bacterium
ATGCGCTTACGGGGCAAGGGGAGTGGTGGAGGCCATAACGTACTCAAGGATATCAACCAAATGATTGGTCAGAAATATGCGCGGCTTAGAGTTGGTATTGGCAATACTTTTGGAAAAGGCAAACAAGTCGACTATGTTCTTGGCAAGTGGTCAGATGAGGAAAAAGAAAAATTACCAGAGTTGATTAAAAAGGGTGGGGAGATTGCTTTGAGCTTTGCGGCGATTGGCATCGGGCATACGATGACTAGATATAATTCGTGATTTTTTATTCTTCATTTTTTGTTTGCCCAAAAAACGAAGCAAAAAAGGGCACTCTGTGTAAGGTTTTTTTAGATCCGGCTACGCCTACTCTAAAACACCTATGGCTTCCTAAAATTTCTCCAGGGTTTCATAATTTCTTAACGGAAGCCATAGGTTAAAACGGACACAGAGATTGAGTGACCGTCGTTGATAAATATTTAGAAAAGAGTTTTTATTCTACTACCAATAGAAGCGCCGATTGGCGGAATTGGTAGGATTCGGGATCAGCTGACTTCCTATCGGGGTTAAATCCTCCCAAACCTAGATACTCGGACCCCTAATCGGGATCAGGAAGTTTTTTAGTGACTCGAATGTTAGCAGAAATTACTATTGCGATCTGATCACGAAAAGGCAATCTAGGGGCTAATGAAATTATGGATTTTTAATTTTCTACTAACTAGAATACAATCAATAGTAATTCCTGCATTCATGAATCATCTGAACATTCCTAAAAAAACCGCAAGAAGAAATTATCTTCTTGCGGTTCATTGTTTAACGCTAAAAATGATGTCTTAATAGTGACATCCATTTTCAAAAATTATGAATTATCTCATTGATTCGGGTCTTTGGCCAAGTGTGAGCCCGATTTTTCGTTCGTTGTCACCTCGTATTACGATGATTTCTACTTTGTCATTCGGTTCAAAGTAGTTAAGAAGCGTTAGGAGGCCGTCCATATCACGGGTACGGGCGCCATTGACACGCTCTATTACATCTCCTTTCTGAAGACCTGCTTTGTCGGCTGGTCCATCTTTGATCAATTCGACAATGCGTGTTCCGTTATCTGCGGACTCGATATGTGCCCCAATGTAGGCGTCGGAAAGGTGACGGCTTGTCCCGCCAAAATGCATTTCACTACCTCCTTTGGAGGTCCAGTTGCCACCACTACCTTTCATAATAAAGACATTTTCACCATCTCCATGCATTTCATGAAGGCCTTCACCGTGGTCATCATCGGACCAAACATTTACATGTTCATTCCCCTCTTCATTAATAGTGACAATTTTGTACTGGCTCTTTTGCCTTTTTTTCATATCCCGGCCTTTACGGTGTTCACGATGACGCATTTCTCTCATCTGATCTTTTTTGACCTTCATTTTAGCCTTTCGCATCTTGTGCTTGCCTTTTCCATGGCCTTCCATATCTAATTCGATATCGTGCTCTTTCATCATTTCCTTCATTTCGGCTGGCATTTCACCTTCACCGTCCCATTCGTATTCGACTGTCTCACCATCATCGCTCTTCTTGATGACGATGACATCTTTATGTGCTTTTCGTTCGTCATCACCATCCACTTTGACCATTACGCGTTTTTCATCACCACCTCCTTCAAGCATTTCAATATCGATTCCATACTCGGTTAATTGCTTCTGGATATCCTCTGGAATTTCACCGTTGTCGGTCCATTCTATGGTTTTATTTTCGCCATCATCATTCACAACGATTTTGATTTTGCGTTCTGCGTCACCGTCTTTCATGACGTCGACGGTAACGACTTTGTCAGATTCAGAGCTTGATTTGACGACGACTTCACTCTGGGCAAATAGGCAGGTAGCTGCAGCCACCCAAAAGAATAAGATTGTTAGACTTTTCATATTTATTATTGATTGTTATTTAGTACGAAATAATTCGTGTAAAATTAAGAGTTCCGAATTTTCTGTTCTCTTAATAAACAATTAAAATTACCACCTTTGCACTAGGACAACCCCTGAATCAAGGTTAATAATGGTTAATTATGGCACGACCACGTAAGCAGAAGATCTTTTTACCAAAACCTATTTACCCGGGAGGGCCTAAGGCACTGACAAAATTTATCGGCGATCACCTTACCTATCCCGAAGAGGCTAAGAAGCATAAAATTGAGGGAACCGTCGTATTACGGGTCAAAATTAATTACACCGGTCAGGTAATTGGAGCCAAAGTGCGGAGTGGTATAGGATATGGATGCGATGAGGAAGCCCAGCGTGTTGTCAAGTTAATAAAATTTGAAATAGACAGCAAGGTGCGTCGTGGCAAGGTGCTCTTTCATAAGATGATCAATATTCACTTTTACCTGCCTCGGACACAACCCGTAAAGGATCCTGCTGTGAATGATTCAGTTGAAAAAGAAACAGCTGGGTTAGAAGAACCGACCCAGCTGTCTTATACAGTTAAAAAAGAGGACGATCATTCAGATGCCTCTTATGATTATACGATTGAGCTTAGTTAAAACTCAATAGCTCGACATCAAATATCAAGGTAGCGTATGGAGGTACTGCTGCCCCTGCTCCTCGGCTACCATAGGCCAGGTCCTGGGGAATAAAGAATCGATACTTCGCCCCGGTACTCATGAGTTGAAGGCCTTCTGTCCATCCCGGGATGACCCGATTTAGTGGAAAACTGATAGGTTCACCACGCTTTATACTCGAATCAAATATATCTCCATTGATGAGTTTTCCTTCATAATGAACGGTCACTGAACTGGTGGCTGTTGGTTTGGGTCCTTCACCCGCTGTGAGCACTTCATATTGGAGGCCGCTTTCAGTAGTGGATACCTCTGGTCGTTGGCCATTTTCAGCCAGGAAAGTGGCTCCTTCTTCTTTTGTTTTTGCAAACATATTATCTCTTTGATTTTGAAAATAGATATAATTAATACTGTCGCTATAATTGCGATCCAGTAAGATTTCATTTTTGTCGATTACATCCTGGATTCCTTTGAGCAGGCTGTTGTAATCCAGATTAGCAGCACCCTGATTTTGTAATCGGTAACCCAGGCTCATGCCGATGCTATAACTGGTGGTATCCTTTATTTCCTCCTGGGCAAATGAAGTGGAAATGCCGAAAAAGAAAATGCTGAGAAATAGAATAAATGAGCGCATAAGACATGGATTTTGAAGCCGCGAAAATAGGGTATTCTATGAAGCTGCGCTACCGTGAATTTGAAGGTGGGCGTAAAAAAATGAGATCATGCTTTACCGGGGATGGAATTTTGTATAATTTTGCGCTCCGTTTTACTATTGATAATGCAGCAGTGCATTGTTGGTGTAAAGAAAATTGATCCTTTGACCCTTCGACTACACTCAGGGTCCGAGGGTATGTTAAGCATAGTCGAAATGACTTGTGTTGAGTGCAGTCGAAACAATGACCCATGGTGTAATTGGCAACACAGCTGGTTTTG
>JABDLW010000526.1 GCA_013001805.1 Saprospiraceae bacterium
CAGTTGCCGTGCAACTAATGATCCCTTGCTGGCCCAGGCTGTCATAAACGGCACACCAGATAGGTGAATCCTCGGGGGAAAGATCTTCATCGCCATAAGAAAGATTGGAAGCGACAACAAAGGCGCCTTTTTCTCCATTCGTTTCATTGTAGATCTGTCGTTGTGCTAAAATATACCCATAGGCAGCGATCATATCGGCCTCATTGAGATCGGTGTTAAAAAATACATTCATCAATTTGACATTCCAATTGATTCCTACTAGACCAATACCATTATTTCCCACGGCTCCCACCATTCCCAATATTTCCGTGCCATGGGTTTGCGGGACTCCACCGGCAAACAGCTCAGGTGTGATGTCGTCATTTTCCAGCAACACATTCCAGCCCCTGACATCATCAACGTATCCGTTTTCATCATCATCAATCCGGTTGCCAGGAATCTCAGCATGGTTCACCCAAATGTTATCAGCCAGATCTTCGTGCATGTAGTCTACTCCCACATCTATTACTGCGACTACAATGGTGTCACCTAATCGGGTAACACCACCGGTGGCTAGTGACCAGGCTTCTTCGGCATCGACATCCGCATCGGCAATACCCCGCTCGCCCATATTGATCCATTGCCATTGGTCACTGAAAAGCGGATCGTTAGGTTCTATTGATCTTCTTTTCAGAAAGTGGTTGCGTTGAGCTACGACAATCTGGGGATCCTCCAGAAGGGCTTGCATAAATAAATTGTCATCTATGGTTAGATAGTCAAAAGTGGCCTTCCAAATATTCATCTGATCACTTAAACACCGGCCCAGTTTTAATGCGGTGGGTTTACTTTGAAAAGTTGCATACTTTTTAATCACAGAACTTTGATGAGCCTGAGGATGAAAGCATAAGATAAGTTCTCCTTGCTTGTAATTGAGTCGTTGGGCACCAACCTCCGTCATCAGCAAACAATTACTTATCAAGATTGATATTAGTACAGTGATCTTCGTCATATATAACAAATTGTCTATGATTGATTTGCTCAAGAAAATCAAATTTAGCTTAAAAAATCTAATGATCATATGAAATTGAGATGCGCTATCCTGATCTTAACAAAATGGCCGGGAGAAGTGTAAAAGCGACAAAGTCAAAACATATAGAAAAAAACTAATATAATAAAAAGATAATCAGGGAGTTATAAATCCAGGTAGGTGCCGTAGAGTTATATATAAATTTAATTGATAATGTGTTATATCCTGATAAACATTTTATTTCACATTATAAATAAAAAGTATATGTTTGTAGAAAAAAATACAGTATGTTTGTTGAGATGCGAACACTTTTAGGTCTCATATTATGCTTACTGGCCTCGTCTGTTGGGTCCCAGGTTGCATCTCTTTCCTCTGTTGTTCCACCCGAAGGTCCCATACTGGAATCAATATCCCCAAAAGTTAAGAGAATTGAGATCTCAGTCAAGGACATGAAGACGAAGGGAAATATCCCGTTTTTTACTATAGACTTTACGTCTTGTGGTCATCCGGTTTATGAAAGCAACAAAGAGGGAGTCTTTTCAATGGAAACTGTGGAGGGTTTTGCCTGTTTTATCCGAATAGCCAAAAGGGGTTATGCTAATCTGGATCTTTTGGTAGACTACGAGGAAATTCCCGATGACGGAAAAACCTACAATGTATTTTTAAGCCGGTCTCCAAACTATTTTAGCGGTCACCTGCGTGACACGGTCGATGGAAATCTGTATCTGGCGGGAGCTTCGGTAGAATTGAGATCAATTACTGCCGATCAGGTGCAAAGGGTAGAAACAAATGCACAGGGAGAATTCTCCGTTTATCTCACGCCCAATTCTTCATATCAAATCAGGATTTCACATCCGGATTATCATTCGCTTACTCAAGATTTTCAAACGGGTATGCGCCTCGACGGACAAGAAATGAAGCGATTTTACCTAAATCGTATTGGCCATAAAAAGATACCTTCTGGTTTGGGAACCGAGGTGGGTGTTGAACGGAAACATAAGAAACTGGAAGGTATAAACTACTATAGTATTCAAATCATAGCCCAAAGTTCAGCAACCCTAAAGCTGGAAAAGTATGAGAAGCTTTCCGGATATGGAGAAATATATGTCGATGCTGATGAATCCATTTCCAAAATTAAGGTGGGTAAGTTTTTCGATCGCAAAACGGCTGAGAAAGTACTGCAACAAATACGTGACAAGGAAGGTTATCACGATGCTTTTCTCACACAATATCTTCCTGCCAACAAAAACCGCCGTGAGCGGGAAAGGCGGATCCTAATTCGGGAGAGCGGCTACATGGTGAGGCTGGCTTCTTATCTTAATCCTACATTATTTGATGGTAGCAAAATTGAGCACCTGGGAACGGTGACTTCGGTACAGAAAAATGAATGGACCATCATGTTGCTGCAGGGATTTGAAGAGCTGGATACAGCCAGGTCTGCGGCGGAACAAGTACAGAGTCTTGGCTTCAAATCAGCTTATGTGGTGCGCTATGAGGGAAGTCATCTGGTTAAGGTACCTCTGTAGAATTAGCAGCTGAACTCGGTCAGTGCATGCGGTCTCCCCGTAGCTCAAGGTTTTTCATAATCGTTGCCTCCGTTTCAAGATACTCGTTCCATCTCCGTTTGACCTTTGCCGGATCACAATAGTGGTTGGCCAGATCGAGAAATAATCGGTAATGACCTGCTTCTGAGACCATGAAGTGATGAT
>JABDLW010000536.1 GCA_013001805.1 Saprospiraceae bacterium
GTGGAGGATCATGCTGGTCACTTGTGGATAGGTACGGACGTTGGACTGGTCCGATTTAATGGGTATGATTTTCAGGATTTCTATGCGGATAGCACGTATCATTTGGGTAAGGTAAATGCTTTAGCAGTTGATCGCGAGGGAGCGATCTGGATAGGCACTAATACTGGATTGAGTAAATATGAACATGGAAGTTTCATGCCAGTTTCCCTGGCTGGACTAGATACGATTTCAATACAACGTCTCCTGGTGCAAGATAGTGGGGAAGTCATTTTAGCTACCATCAGGGATTTATATGTAATTAAAACTGAAATAGGTGATTCGATGACTTTTCAACAATTTGCTCTGAGCGGTATTATCAATCTCACCGAGGGTGAAAACCAAGAAGTTTTAGTGGGAACGGTCGATGATTTAAAACTATATCGCAACGGAGGAATCAACGACTTAATTGGACCTGAGCGACTTGCTTTTGAAGGGGTTTTAGATGTATATCCTATGGATGACAATCTCCTTATCGGCACTGAAGATGATAATATATTTGCATACCATTTTAACACCGACCGACTCGAAATGATTCGGCCCTATGCCAATTACTATGACGACTTTGCTTCCTTCGAAAAATGGGAGGATGAAGTCTGGTTTGTCTATGGCTGGTCGGTCATGCAGCAAACGGATACAGGAGAATTCTTTATTTATTTTCCGGACAACTGGAACATTAAATTCGTCAACACAAGTCTAGTTGATGCTAACCAAAATCTTTGGTTAGGTAGCACGGAAGGATTAATCCGGATTAGAAGATCTTCCTTTATTTCCATTGATCATCCTCAAATATCTCGTGAAATCTATAGTCTCATGGAAGATGCCAACCATACCCTTTGGATGGGATCTAATCACGGTAAGGTTTATCAATGGAGGCAATCTAAAATCATCGAATGGGATGGACCCGATGATTTTGGTGGCGAAGTCATCGACATGCTGCAGGAACCTGGTGGGAATATTTGGCTAGCTTCATATTGGCAGGGTCTGGTCTATATCGACGGCGAAAGGACCATGCGGATTCATGAAAGCGAGATCTCCGAAATGAGTCCGGATATTTATGATCTGCACTTAGATCAGGTGGGTAACTTATGGATTGGCACCTACCGGGGAGTTTTTGTCCGAGAGGCAGGTTCCACTGAATTTATCTCGGGGATTACACTGGGCATTAGGGATCAATGTGATGTTTACGAGATCCAGGATGGATCGACCGGAGTTTGGATTGCCGCTAGCTGCGGATTATTTAATTTGCAGGGAGGTGCCTTTAAACAAGTGCTATTGCCTGAACTGTCTGCAAACACGCAGATTCGCAGCCTCTTGATCGACGAGGATCTGGTATGGGTTGGTACGGTCGGTTTTGGCTTACGCTGTTATTCATTTGAAAACAATGAACTTAAGCTACTTCATGTGATTGACGATCCGGATCGAACAATTTTAGATATTGTAAAAGCGAAAGATCATATTTGGGTTGGAACACCCAGAGTCTTATTAAAAGTTGCTCCTGATGATGGCTTTGACTACGAGGTGTTAACCAACACGGATGGATTTTTTACCGCGGGGTATGCATATCTGAAACTATTTGTAGATCATACCAATGCACTTTATATCACCACATCCAGAGGTCTAAAAAAGCTGGTTGATGAATCTCAAGATCAGATTCCCAAAAGAGACCTTATAATCAATCAGGTATTGGTTGATGGTCAGGAAATTGACTTAAACTCACCTGAGATCAATCTCGCCGCTTCCACTAAGATCATAGAACTGAGCTACTACTATCCCAATCTTACTAATACTGAATTTATCAGCTATCAGTGGAGTATGTCTGAAGATCAGGAATGGACCGATTGGAGTAAGGATCGTAAGATTAGTCTCTATAATCCCAAATCTGGGGCATATCATTTGCAACTCCGGGTAAAAAGAGCAAATCAATTTCTGCATCAGAATACCTTTAGTTTTTTTATAGCGTACCCTTGGTACCAAAAGGGTTGGATACAGTCCCTGGTGGTATTATTAGTGGGACTTGGTGTTTATTATTATTTAAAAAGGAGAGAAACAAGGATCAGGATAGACCAGGAAGTGGAAAATCAACGTGCACTGGCTATGGCATCTTTGGAATCAAGAGCACTTCGAGCGCAAATGAATCCACATTTTCTATTTAATATTCTAAATAATCTTCAGGAAATGATCCTGACCGGCGAATCACAACTTGCTCAAACTTATTTGACCAAATTCTCTCGCCTGATGCGAATGATTTTAAATATCTCCGCTAAAGAATATATAAGGATTGAAGATGAAATCGATTTTCTTAACCTATATCTTGATCTGGAGCAGTTGCGATTTGACCATCAGCTCGCGATAGAAATTGAGGTGGATCAGGAGCTCTTAAGTGAGCAAATTCCTGTTTTTATGATCCAGCCACTTGTAGAAAACGCTATTCGGCATGGACTTCGGCCCATGGAAGGGAAGAAAATCCTTCACATAGTCATTGATCAGGAAAATTCCTTTGTGCGAGTGAGGGTAAAAGATAATGGAATTGGATTTAAATCCAAGGGTAGGTTGGGAGTCATGAATCAGGACCAGGACGTGCGAGCACTGGATCTTATTAGACAAAGACTGAGCATCCTTGCTCAAAAATCTGGCTTGGAATGCAAACTTTCCTTACGAAGTATCCAGGATAAAGGTGGAATAGAGTCCCGATTATTATTACCAATTCGCATCTAAAGTGAAACCATGATTTCAGCATTAATTATTGACGACGAAAAGCGTGCTCTGAATGTGCTAAAGATGCTGATCGAACAACATTTACCGGAGATAAAGACAGTGAGTACAGCCCTTGGTTCGGCTAAAGGCTTAGAACAGATTTATGCAAGAAAGCCGGATCTCGTTTTTTTAGATGTAGAAATGCCGGGAATGACTGGATTTGAGATGCTGGAAGCGTTGAAAGATATTCGAGTTAATGTTATTTTCACGACAGCATATGATCACTATGCGATTAGAGCCATTCGTTTCTCTGCTATTGACTACTTATTAAAACCAATTGATGTTCAGGAACTGAAAGCAGCAGTACACAAATTTATGCAGCAACCTGTTTCGGGAGATGATTTGACCCCGCTAATGTCAAACCTGATGACTAATCTTATTTCGATACAAACCCATAAACCAAGGCTAGCGATCTCCACGACAGGTGGACTATCTTTTTTTGATATTGACGAGATTGTGCGTTGCGAAGCGGATAACAATTACACGATATTTTATTTGCAGGAAGGGGCAAGATTTCTATCCTCCAAGACACTAAAGGAATATGACGAATTGCTTTCCGAATACCAATTCCTTCGTGTGCACCAATCGCATCTTATAAACCCTCAGTATATTAAGCAATATACACAAAAGGGGATGATCGAGATGAAGGATGGCTCGCGGGTAGCGGTCTCGAGAAGAAAGCACCATTGGGTTTTGGAAAAACTTAAATCAATTTATTAGGAAAAAAATTAATTTTCCTTAGCAATAGGTGAGCGTTAATGCTAATAAATGCGAAATCCACCTGGACAAATGGAGTGCATCATTTCCTAACAGGTTTCTCCTGCGCTGGTAGTAATGCGCTTTTATAGAATAATTGCAAGTTCGCTTTTTTTTAATGTATTGCTTCCCAGGCTCAGTGTACCCCTGGCTGAAAGAGGCTCATAAAGAGGGCGAATGGCATTGGCTCATTTCTCGACGAATCAATGAATTTGGGAGGCGGTAAATCCTAATTTGAGCCCGGGCCCGGGACTTAAAATTCTATTTATTGGTAAATTTATTTCAGTAGATTCCTATAATACCAGGGTTTTCCGTCCTGGGCATATTTGTCTTCAGCAACGATATCGATGTCTCCATCGCCATCCATATCAGCGACGCCACCGGAATAAATTCCTTTGCCGTCAGTCACTTGTAAGGACCTTTGGAAGGTAGCATCATCATTGAAGTAAATCCGAATTTCTCTATGGTCCCAGGTCACGGCGGTAAGGATGTCAAGATCACCATCCATGTCAAAATCAGCTAATTTCGCACAATGGGCCTTATTGTAGTCTGACCTGATAATGTGTTTGGGCCACATCTCAGCTTCTTCCGGATTTAGTGGACATTCGTACCAGGCAAGATCATAATTTTCACCACCGTATTTTTTAAAATGTTCGGCCGGCGAAAGCAAGACATCTAATCTGCCATCACCATTTATATCGCCCACTTCTTCCTTAGTGGCAGGATTTACATTTTTGTATGCTGCTTCTATATTAAATCTTTTGTATTCTCCATTCCGCGCATTATTAGGAGTTTTAAACCAGTGCCCGGTCATCGTGATGTCCGGAAATCCATCAGCATTTATATCACCTACGGCTAATCCTTCACCCGCCTGACCTTCATGAATATTCAAAGTTTCCCAATGATTGTTTTTATTCTGAAAAATAATTTTGACCGATTCAGGATTTTTATGACGTATCACGACATCAAGCATACCATCAGAATCCATATCTGCCAGGCGCATATCATTGGCATGAAAGCCTTCGATTTTTGATATGAGATAGTGTTTCCACGGCCGGTAGACTTTTTCTTTACCCGGGTTCTTGAGGAGATAGATGTTTATCGGACCTTCGGAATGGCCATCATTACTGAAAACAATATCCATATCGCCATCCCGGTCCATATCCTCGCAGTGGGCGGAGC
>JABDLW010000799.1 GCA_013001805.1 Saprospiraceae bacterium
GCCTGTGGCCTCTGTTGGGGTGATCGTGTTGTGACGTAGCCTTTAGCACTAATG
Organism: Saprospiraceae bacterium; assembly: GCA_013001805.1. Lineage (GTDB taxonomy): Bacteria > Bacteroidota > Bacteroidia > Chitinophagales > Saprospiraceae > JABDMH01. Next base: position 55 of record JABDLW010000799.1, read on the forward strand.
TTTTGGGTCCATGGTAAAAAAAGGCATAAAAACAAAATAGCGAGTAATCCGAATAATAGCAGGAGTATGAGTCTTTGTACGCGACTTCTTTTCAGGACGCGATAGGATCGAAAATCCGATAGATTAATATAATCAGCAATACTATTGTGTGAAATATTCAACATGATGTTACAAAGTCACATTTTTAAATCTTCCTTGTCCATGATGTGATGCAAGAGCATTTTTCATTCATTTTTTCTGGATAATCAGGAATTAGCCACTAATGGGTGAGATGGCAGTATTTGTTTAAGAGACTGCCGGGCTATGCTCAGCGGCCGCAATGAGTTTTTCTTTTTAAAGGAATGCGCTTCCATGCGAACCAGGATATTTTTCAATACTTTAATCGCTTCATTAATAAAGGGGCCTTTGTTTAACATGACACATTCAGCATGAGCCCCCATTGCCGCATCACTGATTTCTGCACGCGTAGGGATACCCGTTCTTGCTAAGTTATCCAGCACCTGAGTCGCCCAAATCACTGGAACATGTGCGGCCTCACACAACCATAAAATCTGACTTTGAACTTCTGAGATTCTTTCAAACCCAATTTCAACAGCCAGATCCCCACGAGCAATCATAACTCCTATCTTATTCCGTTTCATCCCTTCAAGTAATATCTTTGGGAGATTTTCAAACGCTTCGCGGTTCTCTATCTTGAAGACCACACCCAGGTGTTCAGCTTCCAATCCACTTAGCTCTTCGTACAATTGCTTCACATCAGCACTTGATCTCACAAATGAATAGCCCACTATATCAGCATGTTTGCACACAAATGGTAGGAGCTCAATATCGCGAGGCGTGAGTGAAGGTAGATTTAACTTGGTGTCTGGCAGGTTGATTCCTTTGTGGGAAGATAATTGTGATTTGTAACAATCAGTGATCACTAATTCAACCTCATCTTTTGCCTTTGCCACGACGATTGATTTTATCATACCATCATCAAAGAGAATAATGTCATTGATATTGACATCATCAATAATCTGCTCCAACAAAACACCAATTTCTGCCTTTTCCAATTGCTGATTTAGCTCCCCAAATGTAGACTTTCTACCGAGAGTCTTGCGTTTTGTCAATATGATATGCTCACCCACTCGCACAGAAATACCCGATTTGACTTTTCCCTTTTTTCCGTTAATTTCGATGGTGGAAGTTCTTATTTTAGGCCCCGAAAGATCCATATAGATCTTTACATCTTGTTTTAACTGCTTCCTGACTTTGTGAAGAATCTCCACCATTTTAGTCCAAATGTCAATATCCCCGTGGCTTAAATTAATTCTGGCTATTTCCATTCCACTGGAGACCATACTGCGTATAATGTCTTCATCATCAGCAGCCTCGTTAGGTAAGGTGACCATGATCTCCGTAAAATGTCGTTTTCGCTTTTCATTAAAGAGACCATTAGCGTGCTTCCTGACGATTTTTTTGCTCCTTTTATAGCCTATTAGTTCGACATTTTGATATTCCTCAAATGGACGACCCTGAATCAGTCTAAGATTCTTCACAACTTTAAAAAGATTGCTCAAAACATATCCTTCGGCTGTACGCATGGAGGACACGCTTAGATCCGACAAGCTATCGTGATATTTCCGTAGATCAAAACTGCGCAGAACAAGATAGCGACAAAGGTTCTTTGCACTTAGTCTGTAATCTTCATGCACATCCGAAGCAATTTTCGCTATCTGAGGTTCCCGGGAGATCAACTCGTGCATGATATTAGATATTTCTTTATCTAGTTTCTCAATTTTCATTTTATGGTTTAAGTTTTTGCCCAGGAATAAATAAAGTATTAATTATCTACATCCAAATCGATCACTTTATTACATTTCTCTGACCAATAGACAAAATCTGAGACGACAACCACGGTCCAATTATGTGATCCATTCATCAGGTAGTCAATAATGGTCTTCTTTTCTTCTTCGGCTATAAATTGCAGCGGGTCTTCCATAAGTAGCAATTTTGGTTGATTAATAATGGTTCGGGCAATTAGCACTTTTTGTATTATGCTACGGGGCAGTCGCCGTCCACCGCTGTCCAGAATGTTTTGCATACCCTGGGGCTGCTGAATGATAAAATCCCAGAGGTTTAGTTTTCTTGCTACCTCAGTAATCTCCAGGTCCGTTATATCTCTCCCCAATGTAATGTTTTCCCGGAGAGTCCCTTCAAAGATCTGATTGGTTGGAAATGAAACACCCAGGGCCTGATAGAAACTTTCTCTTTGATAGAGCTCTGATGACATCCCATTGAAAAACAATTGTCCTCGCTCCACATCGTGAATTCCAGCCATTATTTGTAGCAGTAATGACTTTCCACTACCGGATTTTCCTTTCAATAATACTCTGTCTTTTTGTGCTATGTCAAATGATAAACCATCAAATATCGGATTCAAATCATTGGGGAACTTAAAATAGATGTTCCTGGCAGCGACCGATATTGCAGTGTCGGTGTCTATCATAGCATAGCCACGATCCTGATCCAGCTCCAGGTCGGTTACATAACCAATTTTCTCAAGCGCTGTGAGTACATCATATATGTTTTCAATAGTTCGCAGTACCTTCTCCACTGAATTAATAATTAAAATAATGATGATCTCTGCCGCAACAAACTGCCCGATGTTCATACGCTCCTGGAGTACCAGATACCCACCTAGTAC
>JABDLW010000584.1 GCA_013001805.1 Saprospiraceae bacterium
AACTAGATCAGTTCCAAAAATCAAAATATCCTGATCCGGAGCAGCATATATTGTTAAATTCTTGTCAATAATTATCACTGAATCCAAGTGAATTTCTGCATTGATCATCGTTGGATCAAAATATAGAGTATCCGAGGAATCGATGCATTGAATACCATTTCTCAGAGAGCCTGGACCACTTTCAGCAGTATTGGTGACAGTACAAAGTGAAGCTGAATCGATGTATTCAAATGTTTTAGTATGTATCTGTCCTCTATAATCTGCTTCAAATGTCCAAGTCCCAAATTGTTCATTCGATCCGATATACCAGAGCCACCACCACCAAGATTTTGTGTAGGTGTTTGGAGAATAATGGGTCCATGAATTCCAAATAGTACCATCCGGCCTTCGAATTCTCAAAGTAGTAGTATCACCTATTATTTCATCATGAAAATATAATGCCATGTAAACAGGATCTCCCTCCATAAAGACTGTAGATAGATGTGGATTTTCCTGAGTTTCAGGGCATCCATGCACCGGCAGTGAGTCGTGAGTCAGTATGGCATTTAAAGTCGGTTCTCGATAAGCTCTTTGGGTCGACCACCAAGAAGTAACATTTAAGTAATTACAAACTCCCTGGTAAGGATCAATGAGCTGATTATCTTGGTCATATATTTCTAAATGAAGATGAGGTTGAGTAGAGCATCCCGAACTGGCCACCACACCAAGATATTCTCCTCTAGACACCAGATCTCCAACTATTTTAGTAGTCAGAGAGTTTTTCTTCAAATGTCCGTACCAGGCAACCGAGCCATCTGAGTGTTGGATGTAGATCGCATTCCAGGTACCATAACATGAGCAATGATCGTCATCATTGCCATCCGTCTTGCCAATAATTATTCCCGATGCCGCAGAGACCACTTCCACAAGGTTGTTTTCATATATGTACCATGGGAAGGGCCAGGTATCAAAGTCACTGCCTCTATGACCATCATATGTTCGGGACTGACAATGGTAGTCTAAAAGTCCCGGATCTGATTTCTGGTCCACAAAATTGTTAGTGGCATAGTAACTATTAAATTCGAGTGCTGACTTCTTGCGAAGAGGCCAGTCAAGAGTGACGATCACATTATTATTTGTCGCTGGTTCTAATAGTTTACCCCGTTGTTTTAACATCTGGTGATTTGCCGAGAGCATTTGTTCTATCTGAAATCGATCTTGACTCGGTAGACATGTTACTTTCTCCGACAGGTACTCACCACCGCCTTGAGAACTCATGTGCTGCGCTGTCAACAAGCTTGCGGTTATTGTGCAAAAGAGAAATGTAAGGTTGATTTCTCTTAACACAGCCGTTATTTTTAGGGCCTTCATTCCTTCGAAATTTAATCTTTGCTCATGATTAGTATGGCAAAAACTTCAATTCTGACCCCGGGATTCAATTCTAGAAGCTAGATTTCGAGGTTTTCTTCATTTTTACTGAATTTCCGGGAGAATTGTTAGATCATGATTTATTAAGTGCCTACATGTTAAGATAGTCTCACTATTTAATTCATGACTTGGAACAAAAGATTCTATGATTTTTCGCAATTTGGCAGTCAGGTGGGATCACCAATTTCAAAGGAAAACCGCAAAAGCAGCTTCGTTTTGTGATTACAGGTTTAGCTAAAACCTGTTACAAGGAAACTGATCGTTTAAATAAGTCCTTAGGCAGGCTTATCAAAATGGCTGTCGATTCTTTATTATCAGTTCAGCATTGGTAAGTCTACCCCCTCTCAATCCTTCAGACAACGCACCGAAAAACCATTCCTTTTATTGCGAAAACTTTGACCGACATTCGGACTGGCATTAAACAACTCACGAATCCAGGCATGCGTAGCTGAGTTCGCTGTCGAACTCCACCATTGGCCTCGTATATGAAGATCCAGAAAGGCTCCATCTGCACTGGCACGATAGCCCGCGGGTCTACCGCCAAAACCACTGGCATTATTACTAGATTGATTATTACCCACATTCCCTTCCGTAGGGTCTGTAGTCCAAGAGAAATGGGAAGCTAAAGCTTTCCCTATATCAGCACCGCTGCCCTCAAAACCAAAACCGTTAGTGGTGAGATAGTCAGTGAGTGTGGTCCATTCAGCATCGGATGGCACATGCCAGCCCACAGGACAGAGATTATGGCTTTGAGTATCAGCCACGGTGTAATAATTATAAAGGACTCCAAAAGAAAACCCGAGTGAATCGGGATCGTTAAATGGCCAACAATACGCCGGAGTGGTAAGATTAATCCATTCATTAAGACCAACAGAGTCTGTGACTCGGGGAATGGCAGTCCCATCATTATAATGTGTGGCAAGCGAGTTTCTGCCCGTCCAGTATTGGTTCCCAAGCTTGATCACCTGGTACTCATTCCCATTGTAATCTGAAACCGTATCATTACCTAGTCTGAAGTCCAACTCATTGGCCAGATCGGCAATTTTCTTCTCCAAAAGATCAACATAGGCCTTCGTGGCAGCGTCCTGGGGAGCCGTAGGCTCGGCCAAATTGATGATTTTATGGTCTTTTACATCTACCTCGCCTTCAACTTCCAGTTGTTGTGCGAAAATCGAAAAGGTCATAAATAGGGAAATGCAGGTTAAGAGGGTTTTCATGGTGATTTTATCTTTTAACTACGAAAATTCGTGCGGCGAATATAGGCATTAAATACTGGTCCAAATCAGAATGTCTGATGCGATGCCTGTGTCACCAGATATCACTACACTTCCATATCAAGAAAAAAATCTGCTGCCTTCAACCTTTGGGTAATATTTGCAACAAGGTTTGGAATTATATGAAATTTCGTTCAGAATTTGACCTATTCACTACCTTCGTGAGGTTCCCTCAACTGTAAATCAATGCCATGAAACTATTTCTATTAACCTTTGTTCTTGTCCTCACTTCTAAAAATATCTATGGTCAGGAGACCTCCCTCCTTTCTCAGATCAAATCCCATCAAAGCGGCATCGGGCTTTGGTGGGCTGGTCACAATAGTTGGATTATTAAATCGGGTGACTTAGTAATTAGCACCGATCTGGTGTTGGAGTACGATCTGCGGATTCATCCACCCAAAATCACCGGTGAGGAGCTGGCAGAAATCCTCGATATTTCTTTTGTTACCCACGGACATGGTGATCACTTCAACCGGGCGATCACAAAAACCCTAATAGAAAAATCCAACTGTCATTTTGTGGTGCCGGAAAGTTGTCGAGCAATTGCTGAAAATCTTAAAATTCCCCACGATCGATTGTCCGTAGTGAGCCCCAGGGATTCTTTCAATATCATGGGCATCCAGGTTAGAACACTTCGAGCGATCCACGGCAATGCTGATTTTGCTATTTACTACGATGCCAATTTACAGGATTGTGGATATGTTCTCGATATTGATGGAACTACCTTTCTGCAACCTGGTGATTCCTATCTCTTAGAAGATCATTTGTTTTTAAATCATGTCGATGTTTTATTCTTTTCACCGACAGAACACAATATGTACATCGACCGGTCGGTGATTTTAATTAACCGGCTGCAGCCTGAATATATTTTACCCCAACACCACAGCACTATGAAAGTCACTGACGAGACCAGGTTTTGGGCAAAAGGGTATCCCGACGAGGTGAAAATTCGACTATCCCAGCCGCTAAAAGATCGTTACTACATCCTAAAGGAAGGGGATAAATTAGAGATCAGATGAAGTGTGTCAATCATTCTCTAATTGTGCCTCTGATGTAACCGACAGAAATCTCCTTCTTTTTTATTGGTTACTTTGCCACCTGTCAAAATGATTTGGCAAAATGATGGCAATTAAACTGCCATCCCTACTAATCCTAAAGAATTTTGCAAGAGAACGAAAATATCTGAAAATAGGGCGCGGTATAGCAGAAATTAGATAGCAAAGAGAACAATTTGGGAATTAATATAGTCACCATAGTGAAAATAAGCAAGTAAATCCCAATCGACCAATCAAGACTACCCGATTGGGAATTTTAAGAATATAGCATGAAGAAGGAATTTACAACTTTTAAGAAAGCACTGGACTGGATTATCCGTAATGCAAATGACGAACTCGATTTTAAAAACTTAAGAGAGCAATTGGATTGTCATCATCTATTTACCGGTCGCTACATGCTTTACACCCGAAGCAATCGTTCAACCAATTGATTATTTTCAATCAATCGTCACAAATCCTTCAACTCGTCTCCACAAATCTTTAAGCGCTCATTTATAACCTAGCTTCTATCTCGTCTAAATCCTGATGTAAATACGGTAAAACAAATTACCTTTTAGCAGCCTGTGAAACGGAGTATGGTAAAGCTAATTTTGTAATCGATATCACCATGCAGTCGGTTCAAATAATGTATATTCACCTACGATAACGCCCGGGTCAACCTCGCATGCGAACTTTTCCCTAATTTTTAGATCACTTCACAATTCCTGTCAATGAAAAAAGATCGACGCAAGTTTATCAAAGCCGCCAGCCTGTCTGGATTAACTCCGTTTCTGTATGATTTTTCACCAACGAATCAGAACGGAGAATTACTCCTGCAACCCAACACAGATTATGCAATATTAGATGAGGTGCTTAAAAAGCCCGTGTTTAAAAGTGAGTTATTTCCGGATCCGGTGATTATTGAAACATTAGAATTGCTGCGTGATCGCGATAACACGATTTGCCGGGTAAGGTCAAAAGATGGCGCTGTCGGAATAGCCATTGGTCATCCATTTATTGCTAAGTCGAGTTACCCGATGTTTAACATCAATTTAAAGGAGTTTTTTCTAGGACAGGATGCCCGGGATCTTGATCAGTTAATATTCAATGCGGCAGAAAGAAATGTAAAAAGACAAGGCATACCACTCAATGTGCAGATAGCGGTCATTGAATTTGCGATTCTCGATATGTTGGGTAATATCGCTGATAAACCAGCGGGGGAATTACTGGGGGAATTGCAAACTCGTGACGTCCCGATTTACCTGGGCCATTGGTTGTGGGAATTGCGAAATAAAGAGCCGGAAGAATCATTGGAACTAATGTATCAGGATTACCTTAAAACCAGCGCCAAGGCCATTAAGATTCGGGCTGGCAGAGGCGATAACCTGGCAACAGATATTGATAATGCTCCGGGCAGAACCGAGAAATTGATCAAAATGGCTCGCAAAAAATTCGGGGATGACACCAAGTTAATGATTGACGGAAATGGATCTTATTCGGTAAAGGAAGCCATACGTATCGGTAAAATACTGGAAGAGTACAACTATTACTTCTATGAAGAACCAGTTCCCTGGGATTGGTATGAGGAGCAAAAACAAGTGGAGGAGGCATTAGAAATTCCCATGGCCGGTGGTGAAGAGGAGTTCGGCATCCACGGCTTTCGCTATCTCATCGGCAAGGAAGTATTTCAAATCCTGCAACCCGATCTTTTTTATTTCGGGGGAATGCTGCGCACGATGCAGGTGGCGCGGATGGTTGAAGCAGCGGGCCTGCAAATTACTCCACATATTTCGGGAGGGGGTCTGGGGTTTGTCTATTTATTACAGATGGTCTCCGTGTGTCCGGCAGCAGCAGAATTTCACGAATTCAAAATGTTTCAGACCAAAGATGCTAACGGTACTCCGGTGCCGATAGAAAGTAAAGCCGAACCTTTCGAAAGTATTGATGGTGTGATCAAGGTCCCTTCCGGATCTGGCCTGGGGATCAATATTGACCCGGACTATATAAAGACTCATAAGGTGTTTGAAGGATGAAAGAGGTCAGCGTAAGACTTTGATTAAAATCGCCCAGGTATATCTGTGTCTATCTCGAGGCACCTGATATTTTCCAGATCTCCTGGGAACTACCCCGATTTGATATTTCCAAAATTGACATCTCAATTTGCCCGTGCAGGATATTTATGAAGAAAAGTAGATCCTAAGGATGTCCCTGGCGACACCGTCAAAGTTTCCAAAATGAAGTCCTTCACTCAATTTCTCGCAAAACAATAATCCCATCGGTTGCCAAAAGCTATCCTTGCTGCACCAGAAAATATGATATATGTCAGTTACAAAGAGCGGTCTTGAATTAATATCAGAGCTGAGCAACAAACATCAACTCATCCGTTCTTTGACTAATTTATTTAGGAATATAAACACATGAAAATCTAATCCAATCAATTGGGGGCTAGCAGGTCATCTATTCTTTCTTAGATACTATTCACAATTGACAAAACCCAGGTTGTGCCCATTGACAACATTATAAAAAAGCCTGCAGGATACCCCTGCAGGCTATGCATCTGATCACAACTATTTCTTGGCTATGTCATCCGATAATTTACAATAAAAGTCACGGGGCATTCGGTGAAGAAAATATTGCAAAATGAGTATCGGCACATTCACCTACTTCATCAGGTATTTCCATAAACAACCCCAGATCCACTTCACAACCGCCGGGATAGGAATTGATTTGCGCGTTTACCTCACCAGGAACTGCTGGACCATGATTGCGGAGTACCGCATGTACTTCAGCATGCATCGCATTTTCCAAACCCTCTGCTGGGGGAAGTCCAAAAATGTCGTTGATCGATCCCTTAATAGACCCTTCATTCAGATGGCCTGAGAAACTGCCTTTTCCAGATGCACCGACCACATGTCCACCGGCGTACAACACTTCGGTTCCTACGTCTGGGTTTCCAAAATCAAGATCATCACCACAAGCATGTGGATTGGCACAATTCTCCGGACGATTCCAGATCACCCACCACAAGGTGTAGGCAAATCCGGGAGTCAGATCATTGGCAGTAAAGGTCACCTTAATGCCATTTTTATTTCTCACTAGATGCGCCGTGCCTACTAAGTCTCCAGTAACGCCGTTGATAACATCGGTCTGCTGACTTGACGCTGAATTGCCACTTTTCGCCATGGCCGGATTGTGAATAACGGGACTAATAGATTGCTTTTGTAAGGAGTCTTCCTTAGAACACCCGAGAACAAATAGTGCAAATGCAAAATAAACTAAGAGCTTCTTCATTTTTTTGAGGTTTTATGATTAAGAATGTTAAAGTCCTTGGTAATACACAGACTCTGTTATGACACGTACTGATATAGAAAGATGGATCATAACTGAGAAACTTTAATTCTATAGCTCTGTTATTCACTACTCGGTAAGTAGGTTTTGCCTTGAATCGTGCTCAATGCTGTTACTGGCACCAGGCAAATCGGAAGGTGGGACAATACTGTCTTTTTATCCTTTGATTGCTTGACAGATCAAATTCGCTTCATAAAATACAAAAAAAAAGGTATGCGTGCGTACTTTTCTTTGATCTTGAATGAACATAAAAAGTATGCAATCATAGTGTAGTAGGATTTGATCCATTACATTGTCCTTATCTTTGATTTCACCTGATTTGAAAGCTGCTATCATCGTTTGTCTGACATAATGGATTTCGGCATCAAATTGATCAACGATAAAAATGAAGGAAGGAAATCACTTCAACAAAAAAAGGAGGACGTAAAATAATCCAGGGAACGACACTAGCACCGATGCCCTGTTCGAACAGGCAATGACCCAATTCATGCAGGCTGCGCGTAGCCCTTATAAAAGTAAGTATAGACGTCTTCGGGGATAATTTTCCTTTCGAATGAGTGGTAAAATATGGTGCTTTAAGAGTTAGCTTTTTCAGCGCAGGAAATTATGGAATAACTAAAAGTTAGCTATGAGCATTGGGACGACTTTCAAGATGGGGTGACAAGAGCTGTGCGATGACAAGTTGAAATATACCTACCCTTATATTTTAACTAAATAATTTTAATAATGATATCAGGCAATTGCCATTTCCTGCGTATATTTCAATAGTTAAGAAAATAGACTTCTAATCCAAACAGGCACGTCGTTAGCATATTCACTGGAAAACGATGCTTTTCGGATGGTCAAAAATAAATTGAATTTAATCCGAAACAAATACACGGAAATAAAATGAAAAAATTAGCGCTGGTTTGTTCACTCTTCTTTTTGAGTCAAATTAGTAAGAGCGGTGATTGCGATCAAATCATAAATTTTTTCAGTAAAAAACCGCTTGATCTTAAAGAAGACGCGAAGTTCTCACCGTACCAGCAACCAGATATCCAAACCACCAGATTTCATTCACTCACTACATCGTCGGATTGGAATCTCCAGCTTGAAGATCCTTGTACGGATGATTGGGGCAGGAATTGGTTTTTAGATGGTCAATATGGCAGCGTAGAAAATAGTGAAAGTGGAATGAACTTCAGTGCCGGTCCGGTCAATAGGGATGATGCACATCATGCAGTGCTCTGGACTAATGATACCTTTGCGGGTGAATTAAAAATCGAATACAATTATACGCGCACTGATAATCAAGTTATCAATGTAAACATTCTGTATATTCAAGCAACCGGGATCGAAACCCCTCCATACGAAAGGGATATTCTAAAATGGGCCAATCTGAGAGCAGTGCCCACCATGAGTAAGTATTATAATAATATGAATGCGCTTCATATCAGTTATGCAGCTTTTGCTACAGTAAATGATGACCCCAATGCCGATTATATCAGGGTAAGGCAGTATCCGGCAACAGAGGAGATACCGTTTTCGAAAACCGAAATTCCACCAGCTTTCGAGAGGACAGGTTTGTTTCTTCCCTGGGAAACCTATAGAATTACCGTTATTAAAACGAAGTCAGAACTCTACTTTAATGTGAAGGGAGATAAACTGGAGAAACTATTCTCCTGGCCTTTGGATCATGCCGACCTGATTACTCAGGGCCGGATTGGCCTCAGACATATGTATACACGCTCAGCCAGGTACAGTGATTTTAAAGTCTCAGTGAGGTAATGAACGGTAATGAAAAAATCACGAATGACTGCGGATACGGATAGAGTTTAATTGGTTATTAAATCAAAACATCCTGCAAATACATGCAAAAGTATAAATCGAAATATTGGTGGTTGTTATCGGCGACCATACGTACCCTCAAGACTCGTCTGTCACC
>JABDLW010000624.1 GCA_013001805.1 Saprospiraceae bacterium
CTTCAGAATATTCTCGCATCAGGGCTTTGAAATCAGGATGCTTATTTTCCAGTTGCGATTCCTGATAATCCTTTAAGGTGCTTTCAACAAATTCTTCATAGAGTTGATCAAGTGCCTGCTCTAATCCCATACCGCGATTGATCCGTAGCCGGGCGGCGGTATTTTTAGTGAGATAGTTGAGAAATTCATCCACTTTTACCGCAGTGCCTCCAATCGAAAAAAGTTCCTGATTATCATATTCGTCAGGTGCCTTCCATTTGTAAGTGAGATACTCAGCTCCAACGTCACTGATAAACTGCTTACGATTCCAGGAACTTTCCCTAAAATTGTTTTCGTCCTTGATCTTTGACAGCATAGCTTTCTCGGCAATTTCATACCTGCCATCCGATTTTATCTTTGCCTCCAGGGTCCGCTGCATCTCTTCGAACGGGGCGATGCCTTTATGACTAAGTCTCTTAATAATGTGCCAACCGAGGCTACTGCGTATGGGCCGGCTATAGTCACCATCCTCTCTCAATCGGAAAGCGGTATTTTCGAAAACAGATTCATATTTATTGATGCCAAAGAAACCCAAATAGCCTCCTTGTGATGCGGTACTCTTGTCATCAGAGTGTTGTCTGGCCAGAGTGGCGAAGTCAGCACCATTTTCCAATAGTTGATACAGACTGTCAATTTTTGGTTTGTTAGATCTTCCCTTTTCATTACGAATCAGGATTTGTGAAACCTCAATCTCACCCCGAGCTGGGCGATCTCCACTGGTTGTGACTATGTGGAACCCCAGTTTAGATCTTATCGGTCGGGAGTAAGTATTGGCCGGTATAGTGTAGATCGCTGTTTCCAGCTCATAGAAACCATCCGGTAACATGGCTGTTACGTAACCGATATCTCCCCGGTTTTTAGATACGTTCTCATCTTCAGAAACCTCCACTGCAACCTGGCCGAAATCCTCCCCATTTCTTAACCTTTCTAATACATTCAAGGCCTTCTGATACACCTTCTCAGTTTCTTCATCGGAGGCAGTTGGACTTACCTTGAGGAGTATGTGTGAAAAACTAACATCCCTCAACATGCGGCTGTGCGCTTCCCTGGCCAAATCCTCAAGAACTTCACGATCAGAAAGATACGCGCTCGCAAGTTGTTTGCGGTATCCATTCAGCTCCTGCTGCAGTGCTTTTATGGTATCTAATTTCATCTCACGGGCCTTGTATACCTTGAGTTTAAATCTTTTATAGAGATCTAAGTACTCCTCCACCGAAGATTTGGAAAAGTTGGCTTCATCTCGATTAGTTTTTTCATAGATATAAAGAAACTCATCCAGATATACTGGCTGGTCTTCTATAGTAAATAGCACCTGATTTTGGGCGTGAGAAAGATCGCATAGTATAGCTAAAATCACTGTAATTTTAACCAGTTGCTTCATGTAATTCATATGAATTAAGTTGTCTATTTCTCGGTTTTCAAATTTCGGGTCACAAAAATACGATTTTTGCCTTGTAAAGAACTAATCGACAAATCGTAGAAATCATTGCGGTATGCACCAAAAGCTATTTAATGAGGATTTACAATTCACTAATCATAAGTGTACACCCGCTTGATCCTGGAGGATAAATTGGTAAATACTTCGTAGGGGATAGTTTCGGCAGCGTGTGCCAAGTCTGAAACTGTCGGATTTGTCCCGAAAACAGTGACTTCTGATCCAACTGATACTCCTTCAATGCCGGTCACATCGATCATGGTCATATCCATACAAATATTGCCTATTATGGGCGCTCTGGCGTCATTCACAATAACAGCATAACGTCCATTACCAGCTTTTCGTATTAAGCCATCAGCATACCCGATTGCGATCGTAGCGATTTTACGGGGCTCAGTCACCACGCCGGTTCTCCCATAGCCAATCGTCGCACCCGCATCCACCAATTTAATTTGTGATATAAAGGATTTCAGCGTGTGTACATTTTCCAACGCCATTCCTGCCGGCATACCAATGCCATACATGCCTATCCCTATTCTAACCATGGAAAACTGGGACTGGGGAAAGCGGATGATAGCACTACTGTTTGCTACATGATAAAGTGGTCGTGAGGGTAAAGCGATAGTTAATTGATCGGCAAATGCTTTAAAACGGTCGAGTTGACTTAAGGTGAACGCATCCTGGCTGGGGTCTTCGCTGGCAGCCAAATGGCTAAATATACTTTTTATGGAAATTCTCTTATTCCTGCGTAGAATGGAAACAATAGACTCCAGGTCGGCATATGAGAATCCCAACCGGTTCATCCCGGTTTCCACTTTAATATGTATGGACACATTTATCTTATGAAAATCACTGTATGCAGCAACAGTTTCCAGCTGAGCAATGGAAAAAATCTCTGGCTCCAAAGCATAGCGCACCATCATGACCAGGTTGTGCAGGTCTGCATTGAGCACCAGGATGGGGGTCTTAATTCCAGCTTTTCTTAACTCAACCCCCTCATCAATGTAGGCAACCGCGAGATAATCCAGATTGCGGGATTCAAGAAATCTGGCGATTTCTATGCTACCTGAACCATAGGCAGCTGCTTTAACCATGGCCATAATCTTTACCTCTGGATCTACCAGATATTGCTCGAATACCTTAAGATTTCTTGCCAGAGCACCCAGATTGATTTCGAGCACCGTCTGATGTGTTTTCTGACTAAGTAGATTTGTTACTCTCTCTAATCTAAATACCCGTGCTCCCTTGATCAGTATCAACTGATCGTAAAAGTGCTGCTGATCCAATGCAGCCAGCAGATATTCCGTCGTCGGAAAGAAATGGTACTCCATTCCAACATCCAAATGTTTTTGAATCCGGGGTATTTTCGCTCCAATGCCTATAAGCTTTGTAAAGCCATGTCTGACGATGAGTGCAGCAACTTTAGCATACAAGTCTGGATCAGGAGCCTGCTGCAGGAGATCTGTCAGGATCAGGGTACGCTTACGATGGTGAGCTTGAAATCCCGCAAAAGACATAGCAACATTTAAAGATTCAAGGTCGGCATTGTAAACATCATTAATTATGACGCAGCCGTTGATGCCCTCAATTGCTTCTAACCGCATAGCAATCGGCAGCAAACCGGAAAAGCGACTCGCAAGATTGGTGGGATTCAGCGCCATGGCTTTGATCGAGGCCAGGCAGTGAATAGCATTTTCAATTGATGCCAGATCAGAAAATGGTATTTCAAATTCCCCGTTTTCCCTTTGCGTTCTCCATATTATGGATGTGTGGTCCTCCTTTACTTTTACCGAAACATTAAGATCTGCCGGGTCTTTCATTGACCAGGAATAAACTGGTATGCTGTGACTGATCAATCCTTTAAAAATTTCATCGTGATCCCGGCAACACACCACCAACTTACACCCTGTGAATAACTTGATTTTTTCTTCCAGTTTTTGCGCTAAAGAAGAAAAACCCTCCGCATGTGCCGATCCTATATTGGTGAAGATGCCCACCTTGGGCTGGATAATCTCCCCTAGATTGGCCATTTCCCCAACCGTAGAAATACCCGCCTCAAATATGGCTAACTCGGAATG
>JABDLW010000635.1 GCA_013001805.1 Saprospiraceae bacterium
CCCGAGGGCAATTCCAGGTTTTGCTCATTAAGTGCTGTCCGGATATCCAGTGGTGTAAGTCCATAAGCGGAAAGTTTCGCCGGATCCAAATTGATGCGGATTGCGTATTTTTTTTCTCCCCAAATACTTATCCGGGATATGCCCGCAATCGTCTGTAATCGCTCCTTGACAATATTCGTGGCAATTTCTGTGAGCCCCAGCAAATCTCTCTTATCACTTTGCACCGTTAAGGCGAGCAAGAAGCTGGCATCGGCATCGGCCTTTGTCACTACCGGTGGATCTGCATCCGGTGGTAATAGACGTTGGGCGAGGGAGACTTTATCTCTGACGTCATTTGCGGCTGCCTCCAGATCAGTACCGACCTCAAATTCCACAGTGATGGTGCTACGTCCATCCGTACTGGTTGAGGTGAGGGTGGATATACCGGCTATGCCATTCAAACTCTCCTCCAGAGGTTCGGTAATTTGAGACTCAATTACGTTGGAATTAGCTCCCACGTAGTTGGTTCTCACCGTTATGACCGGTGGATCGACACTCGGATAGTCACGCAGACCTAAAAAAGAGTAGCCTATTACACCAAAAAGAACGATGGTGATTGAAATAACCGTGGCAAGTACCGGTCGATTGATGCTCGTTGATGATAATGACATATCAATTAAGATGTGTATTGTAATCAACCAGATTTGAAACCTTGACAACCATACCGTCTGATAGAGCGAGGAGGCCACTCACAATCACGGTGTCATTTGCCATTAGACCAGTCACAATTTCTATCATAATACCTTCCCGAATGCCGGTCTCTACCATTTTTTGCACCACTTGGCCAGACCTAGCGACAAATACTTTTTGACCTTCGATACTGGGAACAACCGCATCGCTGGGCACCATAATGGCTTCCTCATTTACACCAGTGATGACTTCGACTTTAGCAAAATTGCCTGGCCGCAATAGTCCGTTGGGATTGGAAGACCGGGCCCGCACCTTGAATGTCCTGGTGGTGGGTGTGACCTCGACGGAAGTAGCATAAATTTCGGCCTCAAACGGTTGATCGAAACCCACAATATCAAAAGCCACTTTTTGACCTTTATTTACCTGGCGCATATATTTTTCCGGAACGTCAAACTCCAATTTTAATGGATCCGTCTGTTGCAAGTCAGCAATGGACTCACTGGGAGTTACGTAAGCACCAAGACTCAGATTGCGCAAACCAATAAGACCGGAGAAAGGAGCCCTGATTTCTGTTTTCTGAATTTGCACCTCCAGGAGTTTCATCTCCGCCTGGATCTGCTCACGAGTATTTTGCAGCCTTTCGAATTCATCCTGGGGAATGGCCTCGATTTTGCGCAGTTCAATCGCTCGTTCTTCCTCCCTCATGGCAATTCGTTCCTGCACTTTAAGTTTGGTCAGTTGCGCTACCAGTTCCTGATCATCGATCTTGGCCAATAAATCACCTGCTTTTACCTGGGAAGACTCCCGGAATAAAATGTCTGTTAATTTTCCGGCTCGTTCCGGGCTAATTCCAACCGACTCATTCGGTAATAGCGATCCGGTTGCATTAATTATGTTCTCCAGACGTTCTGCCCGGGCAGCATACCCTTCCACCTGCATAGCTGGTGGAGGAGCCTGGGGCACAATCGCCTTCTCCTCACTGGTGTCGTTGCCAATATACTGACATCCGGCAAAAGTGGCCAGGAGCATAAGTAAGACGGGTACAGGACTATATTTCATTTCTTGGTTTCACGATTCAAAGCACGGGGGCTATAACACCTAATCACAAACTATTCCAAAATCCATTTTGGCAGCCCTTAATGTATAACGTACTATCCTCGATCAAAGATAACGACAATACCTAGTTCGTGCATTTTCGTGTCAGGACATACACAGAATACGATTATTGTACTAGATAATCTTGGTTAAGGCCTCCCGAAAAAAGTCCACGGTCCGGTCTACATTGTTGAGTTTGTCCAGACCAAATAAGCCGACCCGGAATGTTTGAAAATTTGCCGGCTCATCACATTGCAGCGGAACGCCGGCGGCGATTTGGAGACCAGCTGTTATAAATTTTTTCCCTGATTTAATTTCCGGATCATCGGTATAACTCACCACAACTCCCGGTGCCTGAAAACCCGGTGCCGCTACGCTTTTGAATCCTTCCTTCACCAGAAGAGAACGAATCCGCTGACCTAATTCATTCTGTCGGGATTTTACCTCCTGCCAGCCCATCTGTTTGGTCTCATTCATCACCGCACAAAATTTGGTGAGTGCATCGGTCGGCATTGTCGCGTGGTACGCATGGCCTCCATTTTCATAGGCTGACATAATTTGCCGCCATTTTTTTAGATCACAAGCAAAACTGGAGCTGGTGTTTTTTTCGAGTAATACATTTGCACGTTCACTTAGCATCACCAGGCCGCAGCAAGGTGATCCACTCCAGCCCTTCTGGGGAGCACTGATCAAGACATCAACACCCACCTCCTTCATGTCGACCCAAATCGTACCTGATGCTATGCAATCCAGAACAAATAGTCCACCCACTGCCCGCGTTGCTGATGCAACCTTTTTCAGATAGTCATCGGGGAGAATCATGCCGGAGGAAGTTTCCACATGCGGAGCAAATACTATATCGGGTTTTTGCGAATGTATCTGCTCCACTACCTGATCAATCGGTGCTGGTGTGAAGTATGGTTGATCACTTTGGTCAAATTTGTGTGCCTTCATCACCACTGACTGGGAAGGAATCTTTCCCATGTCAAAAATTTGGGTCCAACGATAGCTGAACCATCCATTTCTAATCACCAGGCACTTTTTCTCCGTGGCAAACTGGCGGGCCACCGCTTCCATGGCAAACGTACCACTTCCCGGAACGACCGCCACCGCATGTGCATGGTATACCTCCTTTAAAGTCTCAGAAATATCCCGCATCACTGACTGAAACGATGGAGACATATGGTTTAAAGATCGATCGGTATATACGACCGAATATTCAAGCAATCCGTTGGGATCAATATCAGTTAGCAGTGCAGTCATTAGTTCTTTTATTATTGGTCAACAATGATAACAAAGAAATCGGACTACACTCCATAAGGTTGCGTTACCAGGATCTCAAATAGCATCTACGATTTACATTGATCAGATAATTGTATCAATGCAGCTAAACCCACAACCCAGGTGACGTAACGAGCATTCGACCAATGCTATTTGCACAGCCATAGTCATAAAAAGCAAATTAACTGTAAACTGATCTTAAAGTCCCGGTAAAGTGCTCCTTAGGTGAGTTGCGACATCATTGATGAAACGGAGCACCGATGCTTCGGCAATCCGGTGCCCAATGGCAGCATCTAATACACTACCCAGGGCTCCCAGTGGCACCTGATACTCACCGGCAAAATCCAGTTGGGTCTCCGTCGCAGTTAGCGGGTAAATCGATAGTTCACCGTGCATGACAGGAAAAAGCCCAGGGTTTTCTGTGGCCTCCCATTGTAGCTCTATGTTCGATTTCGGAGGCGACCCTACTTTCTTTGGGATTTCCTTAATGCCCTTGATCGAAATACGAACATCCTTGCTTAAATCAATTCCGGCCAGATTCACACGTAGCTCGGCAACCACGTCCTGTACCCTTGCCGCCGCAGATTTGGTAGATTGTTGAAATATCTGATTTGATTCACGGCTCAACGCATCCTTTACCTTCGCATAGGGATGATTGACATAGTCGTAACAACGGACTTTATTTCTCGAGCTCATGTCAGGGAAGATTTATTGTAAAATAATGGAATTCCCCACGGAGAGATATTGATTTATATCATGAAGAAGTATGATGATGGTTGGTCAATAGATGTTCACTTGGTTTTTTAATGGTTTACGGTAGTTCTTTGCTCTTTTGGTTAAGTGGCTTGGGTCTTTTGTTTTTAGCTTGGATCATTGGGAACAAAAGTATCGAAGGATTCCTGACCGACTGATCTTCCATCGGGCTGGTTCTGGTGCTTTCTCATTTTGTCAAAAAGGACAAATCATTTTACGTTTTACGATATCTCATAAACCAGTCAAAAACCATGATAATATATGCGAAATCACAAGTGTCCAAAACGTTTCGAATTAGAGTAGTCTGATTCTACCATTCTTGTTCATTTTTTGTGTGCCCAAAAAACGAACCAAAAAAGGGCACCTTTCCTAAAGTGCTTTGCTCTCGCACAATGCCTCAGCTCTTAAAATGCTGCTTCTCTAATCCGTGGTCGGTGGTTTTGGAGCTTTTATGTTTCTGATCATCCATCTTTCAGATTTGGTGTTTTCTTTCTCTGCTCACACTTCCACTGAT
>JABDLW010000636.1 GCA_013001805.1 Saprospiraceae bacterium
GCATACTGACCAACCCGTTGTTTTACTGGTCGACGACCATCAGGATGTTTTGGAATATTTGCAGATATGTGTATCATCTCAGTACCAGGTCCTTACGGCTTCCGATGGCGAAGAAGCCTTGAGTTTGGCAATTGAACAAATACCCGATCTAATCGTAAGCGATATTATGATGGAACGAATGAATGGCTATCAACTACTTGAAGAGTTGAAGGGCAATATCATTACCAATCATATACCGGTGATTTTACTAACGGCAAAAACGAGTCAGGAAGAAAGGCAACTGGGAATTAAGATGGGAGCCGACGCTTATTTGTGCAAACCTTTTGATCAAAAAGAGCTGCTGTTGCGCATTCAGAATTTGTTGCAACTCCTGGAGAATAATAAATTAAAATTTCAGCATCCTCGTCTGGCTGTATCGTCACAACTTTCCTCATCCCGTGACCTGTTTTTAGATCAATTGGAATCTTTTGTCAGAGAACATATTTTAGAGGACTTTGGTGTAGAAGATGTGGCATACCATTTTTCTGTAAGCCGTGTGCAACTTTATCGTAAGGTAAAAGCAACCACCGGAAAATCTGTAAGTGCCTATATTCGTCTAATCAGGCTATATGAAGGGAGGAAATTACTACGTACAACGCCTAGGAACATTTCGGAAATTGCTTTCGAGGTAGGCTTTAAGGATCCCAATTATTTTAGCCGGACTTTTCAGGAGGAATTTGGTCGCTCTCCCAGCGATTTTCGGCTCAAGGTAGCGGACTGATTTCGGGAGCTGCTTTCAGAATCGTCTTTATTATCAGGCGGAGATACTTACCACCCTGGCATTTCGTCAAGGGTGATTATCCGGGGAAGATCATAAATCGCCTTGATATCCTTCTCCTTGTTTTTTTCTTTGACTAATTCTGCCCAGGGCATGAAAAATGTCCAACGGGGTTGTTTCTCTAATTGTTTGGGTGTCGGTAATGTACCGCATTCCCCGATGGCCATAGGTTTGTTTCCCACTATGCCAACTATTTGATCATACCAGGATTGCTTGTAGCCATCGGAATAAACATCAAAGGCAAAAACATCCCAGTAGGTATCACCAGGGTTGTAATCGTTCAGATCCCGGCTGAGGTCTTGCATATCCCACACCCAGATGATATTGTTTAACTTCTTTTTGTTCTCCAGATAGTCATGAGTGATTTGGTAAAGTCTTGCCGTTCCGTTGGGACCGGGTCGTCCTCCCCACCAGAAGGCCGCCTGATTCATTTCATGTAAGGGGCGGAAAAGCACCTCGATTTCGCGGTCAGCCAGGTATTGCAGATAGATAGCTACCGTATCCAATCGAGTCTTCCACGCCCGGTTCAGCGGGGTGCCGTCGGTTATCAGGGACTCCCATTGTTGGTCGGTCAATGGATCATGTAGTATGCCCGGATCCCACGCACAGGGCTCACCCCGGTGGGGGGGACAGGTATGCAGCATGAGATTTATGATAGCTCCTTTTTTCCATTGTTTTTCTGCTTCATAAATCATCGTCCAGCGATGCTCAATGTTTTCCGCCTGGAAAAGAAAATCTCCACTCCATAATCCGGGATATTTTCTTGTGACATCAAAGATGTAATTGGTCCAGCGAGCGGGATCCGAATTGGGTTCCCGGTTATGCTGACCGGCAACGATGGACTTGCCCGAAATCTCTTGCAAAAAATCGAGGACTCGCAGCTGTCCGAAAGATTCTTTCGAGCAGCTGCAGAGGATTAGGTAAATCCAAAACAGATGGATTAAAGATTTGCATAGAGTCATGGCTTCCAGTTTGTTGCAAACTAAAGAATTTTACTGTATGCCTTTCAATTTTAGGTTTTCTAAGTGGTCCCGGAATTTGTCGTATGTAGCTAGAGCATTTATTTGCAAGAAAGTCAACGCCGCCGTATCCTGTTACATAAATGCTAACCCAGGTTACATAAATCCAGATGTAACATAACTCCAGCAAAGTGAACGAAATCTCCAGAGAGGAAATGCAACCTGGCACTACCTTGCTGCTATTGATGCGCAAGGGATGAGTTGGCTATTTAAAAAGAGATCGAAAGTATATTATATAGCCGGGGATGGCAACGACCGAAATCTGGGCACCCATCCCACCATGGCCTGGGCTAGCATCGAGCGAGTAAACAAACACCGGAAGAAATTAAGGGATGGCGACTTGCTCCTGTTTAAGAGAGGATTTCTCTATTTGGGAAAGCTATTGCCCGGACATGCTCAACGCGGCCCCAAAGTGGCAGTAGGAGCTTATGGAAGTGGGGATTATCCGGAGTTTGAAGGATGAAAAATTGAATGATAAAACTATTGTGAGATGAAATATTTCAAGCAGATTTTTCTCACCGTTGCTTTTACGGTTCTTAATATCACCGTTGCTTTTCCCCAGCAGGATGGCGCGATTCACGAATTCGAAGTAAATGGTATAAAAATCACGGTTAATTGCCCTTCCAAGCAAATTCTCAAAAATCAAGATTTCGAAGTAAAAGTCGAATTTCAAAATATTACACTGGAGATCAGAGGTATTACTCTTTTGCTACGAAACCTGGATTCAGATTTAGAAATGGTGTCTGCAACATCTGACAAGGAAGATGCCTTCGTTGATGTCAAGAAAACTAGTCCACAGGTGGTAATGGACATGGCCCTGAAAGCGAATGAAAAATCTATTTTTACGATGGTCTTACGGTCTGGAATTTTGAAGTTTTTTAAACTGCCACTCGAGTTCTTCGGAGAAATTATTGAATGTGAATTTGAAGTGGTGGAGGAACTGGCAGAGCCTGGTCCGGATTTAGCCGTTTCAAAAATTGCTGTTGATACAGATTTAAAAAATCGAATTGATTCTGCTTTTGTTGGCGACACGATTAACTATGTGATTACGGTTTGGAACGAGGGGGACGCTGAAGCCCTCCTGGGAATTTTATTCGATTCGATGACTCATAATCAGAAAATAATTGATGTTTCCTGTATTTTATGCTTTAGCTCAGTGACTTTGGCAAACAATAATGCATTTTCGGCAGAATTACCTCCAATGATGCCGGGAGATACCTTGTCTTTTCTGGTGGAAGCGGTCCTTTGTGATACAGGACAAGCCACAAATTTTGTTGCGGTCGGGGATATTGCTGATGCTACACTATCAAATAATTTTGATAGCGCAAGTGTCAAAGTGCTGGATCGAACTGCTGATCTGTCGGTTTTAAAGTTCGCCTCTACAAACGATATTAACGAAGGCGATACCATCACCTTTAATATCCAGGTCAGTAATCAAGGACCGCATCAAGCTCAGAATGTTTTGGTGGAGGATATTTTACCTGAATCACTCGAATTTATCGATGTGATTTGTTCCAATAGTGGCACCAGCCACGTGTCATCTAATAAAGTCACATGCAGCTGGGAAAAGTTACCCGTCGGAAAGAGCGAGACAATGACGATTCGAGCGCTTGCAACACA
>JABDLW010000652.1 GCA_013001805.1 Saprospiraceae bacterium
GGATGAGCCAAGGTGATCCGGGAGAATCCTTTACCAATTTTACAGCGAATGGTACCATCAGCGGAGCTGAAGTCTGGAGTATCTACGAGGACGAAAGTGGAAATATTTGGTTTCCGGCCGAAAACTCGGGTGTGTACCGCTATAATGCTGGCTCTGGGTATGAGGACGAGCATCCAGATGCTTTTACCAATTTCGATGCGGCAGATGGCCTAAATACAAATGGCATTCAGTCTATTTTTCGGGATAAAGAAGGCCGTTTCTGGTTTGGGGGTTGGGGTGGACTTTTTCGCTATGATGGCAAATCCTTTTATAGTGTGACAAAGACAGGACCCTGGCATTGATGGAAAAGGAGACATGATTTTATGCTCATAATTATGTAATTTGAAGGTTGGAATAATCTTTGAAAATCCTAAATCTCCTTTATGCAATCATCGAGAAAACTTTCTTCTATTCCATTGGTGGTTGATGTGATCAGAATGATCGATGGATATGAAATGGTCAGGTGTGCCTACTATTCCATCGAATCAGAAACTCCGTTGCTGGATACTGAAATTGAAATCGAGGGAAAGAACAATCCCTTTCTCTTTATTCAAATGGAGGCCATTTTTCTCGGCTCACCCGACCGCTTGGATCATTTTAATTCCACCAGTGATATTGATGCAATGTATGAATTCGCCGAACGGCATGACGGAATCTTCGTCGATATCAATGATGTCTGGGTGCCACTTACCTGGTTTGACCAAACAGAGATTAAATCGGGAATGGTATTCCGCATTCCGATTGACAAATTTATTTCCTGCTGGAAATTCAGGCATAATCACATTGCGGTGGAAGTGTTTTTAGCTGAGGAAATCAAAGAAATACGAACTAAACAAAAAGCATTAGCCCGACCCTACCTGGTTCATTCGAAAGGAGAAACTTCGACATTTGAAGAATGGACACAGCAGCAAATTTCCCAATCGCGTGAAATCTATCAGAATAACCGGGATAATTATCTCCAAAAAATTAAATCATGAGCCAGCTAAAGATCGTACTCATTGACGTGGCCTGGGGAGATTCCATTTTTCTGGAATCCATCGACGCTAATGGAGATGAACACTACGCATTGATCGACTCGAATGACACCACGAATTATAAAGCCAGCCTGATATTTCTAAAGAAATACTTTCAACGAAAGTTTAATACAGCGTCTGTTGTCAAACCGCTATTCGAATGGGTGATGCTTTCGCATGCTCATTTGGACCATGGCGAGGGATTAAAAGAAATTATGCGATTCTTTGGAACCGAAATATTCTATTATCCAAAAAGCGTGACGAACTCCAGTCTGGCCCACCTCCAGAATTACGCCAACCGCGTGGGTATTAATCATCAGGCACTGGATAATAACCGGATATTTCCGGATTTCGGCGATGTTTCAGTGCAAATTCTCTGGCCTAATGAAGACGAAATCTCGGACAATGAAAACGATAATTCGATAGTATTGGCATTGACTTTACATAATCAAACTTGCTTGCTAACCGGTGATGCTGAGGAACCGGTTTGGGAAGTCATCCACAATCAGATTCCGGCCAATACAGTCTTTTTCAAAATTCCCCATCACGGATCCAGAAATGGCTCCCTTAGAGTACAGGATCAAAGCGGAGCCTGGACTGGTCAGGTCGGCAATCAGGTCTTTCTCGCCATGAGCACTCATAACCGGCCTTACAATCATCCGCATCAGGAAGTATTGGATCTTTTGAATGCTGGTGGATATACCTACAGCCGGACCGATGATAATTATCATATTGAGGTCATAGTAGATCAAAACGGTATAACAAGTAAATATGCCCAGTAGATGGCACTATCGAAAGTCAATATTCTATAGATCTGAGCGATATATCGACACCCCCAAATCAATCCAGATTCTATTAAGGGTCGATCAGGCCCCAGTCCATGGCCACCCGCACCATACCGGCAATATTAGAAACACCCATTTTACTAAGAATATGTTTTCGATGAGTAATGACTGTACCTTGCGAAATAAACAATTCTTCTGCAATTTGAGGGGTCGTATATTCTTTCACAATTAATTGAAGTACCTCCAGCTCACGGCGAGAGAGCTTTGGTCGCATAGTATTGTCGGAAGACTTCACCGCTTTCTTGCTTTTAAAAGTAATTAGGCGGCGTATGTGTTGATTAAAATATTGTTTTCCATCAATCACCGAATGAATGGCTTCCACCAGCTCATCCTGCATAGAATTTTTCAATAGATAAGCATTGGCACCATATTTAATCATACGCTCTATTAAGCTTACATCATCCAACATGGAGAGTACAATGATTTTAAAATCAGGATAGGTAGCCCGTACCTTTTTACATAGCTCCACGCCATTTATATTCGGCATGTTCAAGTCCAAAATAAGAACATCAACTGATTCAGGATTGAGGGCTAAATGATTCAATAATTGATGGCCATCGGTAAATGCCACTGAGACCAGTAGATCTTCCTCGTCAGAAAGCATTTGTTGTATACCCTTTAAGGTCAGAATGTGATCGTCGACAATGCCTATCCTGATCATACTTCCCTTTTTTCTTCTAATGGGATATTTATTGATATGGACGTGCCATCTCCCGCTGCGGTCGATATTTCCATTTCTCCGCTTAAAAAGTCGACCCGCGATTGAATAGATTTCAACCCCAATCCCCCCTGAGGTTCCAATTTATCGAAAGCAAATCCCTGGCCATTATCCTCTATGATCATATTTAAATGATCCCCATAATTATTTACCTGCATCAGCACTTCGGTAGCATTAGCATGTTTCACAATATTGTTGGTCAGTTCTTGAAAAATACGATAAATAAAGGTCTGTTGGGTTTCACTTATATTTAGCTCACGAAAATCAAAATGTGAATCGACTTTTAGATCATGCACTTCACGCAAACGAGTACAAAGATCCTCCAGGGCTACTTCCAAGCCCTCTAGTCGAAGTACACTGGGCATCAGATTTTGTGAGATGCGCCGTACTTCGGTAGCCGCCTCGTCTATTAATTGATTGGTTTTCTTATATAAATCGAATTCGGACAAAATCGAAACTTCCTTTTCAATCCGTTTTATTTGCGTGCGGACACTAGTTAACAATCCTCCAATTCCATCATGTAAATCTTTGGCGATCCGAATTCTTTCGGATTCCTGTCCGTCAATCATTGATGCCATACTTAAGATTTTTTTCTCCTTTTCTAAATTGTTGATTTTCTGTTCTTGTATCACACGATGCTGTCTGGCCAATTCTTTATTTTTTTTCAACCGGTAGTTTAAAACCAAAAAAATCGTTGCCCCAAGCAGAATCAGGAATACTAC
>JABDLW010000662.1 GCA_013001805.1 Saprospiraceae bacterium
CCATATGAGTTCGCTGGTTTCCAACCTTTCTCCTAGATTATTTTGTAGTATCACTGGCGTGGTTTTATTGGCATCCGACCGTGCTATCACCTTTTTTTCTCGGGTGTAGCGATCCGCTCTTTCAGCATCCAGCGTGCTATTAACCGTACCATCAGGATCAAGAAAATCAACATGGATACCATCGGGAAATTCGTCACGGGGTTTATCTGATTCCAAATGTCTCACCAAAGTGGCGCTAATGACACGCACTCTCACGATGGCACTGTCGCTGTAGAGCATCTCAATATCTTTTGCCACCTCAACTCCGGGCTCTGATTTTTCGAAGATTTGATTGACCTCTTCCAAATCATTTACACAGGAAGTTATAAAAAGCACAAGAGTAAAGAGTAACGCAAGTTGCCTCATCGCAGTAGGGTAATGTCGCCTTCAAAAGCCAGAACTGAATTGTCAATAAATTCGATTTCTGCAACATAAACAAAAACACCTGGATTCATGAGACTACCCTGATGCGTACCGTCCCACCCTACCGTCTCATCGTTGAGTGTCAAATTTCTTCCCTCATAGACCATTTCGCCCCAGCGATCAAAAATCTGGATCTTACGCACTCCCCGGGCAGCGGCCCCACCGTAAACGGTGAGCCGGTCGTTAAATCCATCGTTGTTTGGAGTAAAGGTATTGGGGATAAAAACTGGTCTATTTAGAAAAACCAGGACT
The DNA here is from genome assembly GCA_013001805.1 of Saprospiraceae bacterium. Taxonomy (GTDB): domain Bacteria; phylum Bacteroidota; class Bacteroidia; order Chitinophagales; family Saprospiraceae; genus JABDMH01. Next base: position 715 of record JABDLW010000662.1, read on the forward strand.
TCAACCTGGTCAACAGCAGTGCAATTGTTATCATCGACTATAGTGACTGTGTATGTTGTTGATTGTAATGGACCAGCAATCGGAGTGGGACAATCGACGCAGCTCAGAGACTCACCCGGTGTCCATTGATAATTGACAGGTTTTCCCAGAGGCTGATGTGTTGCTAGTAGTGTTGCACTAAAACCCAAATCGATGGCGGTGTCCTGGCCCGCGTTTACTACCAGCTGAGCCGGTTGGAAAATCTCTGTAGGAACTATTTGTGTGCAACCCCGTTCATCCCGGATCGTGAGTGAATAAGAGCCTCCGGTTAGATTCTCGAAAAATAGGGAATCACTAAAATTCACTCCATCAATGGAATAGGTGAAGGGTGGATTGCCCCCATTTCCTGTAAAATAAATAGCTCCACTGGGCTCGCCGAAACAGACAACATCTCTGGTGCTATCGATCACGACATTGAGAATGGGGGGTTCCGAAATAAATCCGGCTGCGGTTGCCAAACACCCATTGGCATCAGTCACCGAGAGTTGATATTGGCCAGAGTTGAGGTCTCGAGCAATCGAATCACCGGTCATATTACTCCAGCTGTATTCATAGTTGCCGGCACCTCCAAATACATTAGGAGTTAATGCGCCGTCAACCTCTCCAAAACAGGAGATATCAGTGGTATCGACGTTAACAATGAGCTCATCGGGTTGCATGACATCGATAATCGCAAATCCCAGGCAATTTGCATTGTCCCGAATAGCCACTGGCAATGTTCCTGCTCTTACCCGGTCTAAGAAATTTTCTGGCACATAACCTCCATCGGCTCCCCAATCATAGGCATAATCCGATGGTGTACCCCCAACAATTCTTATTTCTACCCGGCCATCGTTAAACCCAAAACAGGTTGGTGGTGTGACAGGATCAAAATCGGGATCCAGTTCGATTTCAATTTCCCCCAGGGGTACTGTCAGTTCAGTCAAGCAGCCGTTGTCATCTTGTATTTGCACCTGGTATATTGCAGCGGCTAGTCCATTAAGAGAATTGCCAGATTGCCATCCACCACCTTGGTTAAAATTAAACAGGAAGGGTGGCGCCTGACCAGATACATTAATTGTGATGCTGCCATCCGCACCACCTCCGCAACTGGGCCTAGTGATGATTTCTTCGATTTCCAAAGGCATGGGCGCTTCAATAGTATATTGAACCAGCGTATCGCATCCATTGAAATTGGTGATAACCGCGGCATAGTCTCCGGGAGTCAAATTCTCTAAAAAGGTTCCGGTTTGTCCATTGTCCCACTGAATACTGGTTATCTCACTGCCACTGGTAATATCCAGGGAGATGCTCGCATCCATTGATTCCGGGCAGGATTGATGGACGATATCGGTCTGAATGTCAAAAGGGTCTTCAATAATAACAGATCCGATGGTAGTCACCAGGCAGCCTGTTTCACTTTCGACAGTTAATGCGATCGATTTTATTCCGCCGGAACTGTAATTAATCAGGTGTGGTCCCGCACCAGTGGTCTGCTGTGGTACGGCTCCATCCCCAAAGTTCCAGGACCAGTCTTCGATACTCAGGTTCCCGAAGCTGGAGCGATCGAAAAAGGTTACCGGATCTCCAAAACATACCGTGCCATCGAGATCGTCAGTGAGAAAATCCGCTTCAGGACCCAGGAATTCACCTGTTCCACCGAATTCAATAGAAAACCCATGTCCTGTTGCACTAAAATTTAAAATCACCAGGGCGTAGGCCTTTCCTTCTTCCATGGTAAATGCAGATATAAAATTATTATCGGTGTTAGTAACACATCCTGCAAACTCGACCACATCAGACTCTGGGGTTGCCAAACCGGTCGGGCCCGTACATTCATCCCATTCATTGAAGGGGGCAGGGATAAAAGGGAAGCCAAACCCTGTACCGTTGGCACCTGAAGCCATGCATCTTATTTCCGACATTCCATCACAATCGTCTAGTCCGTTAGGAAGTTCAAAAACGGCAAAGTCTATATCGTCTCCAGGATTATTTGGAAAGATGGTGAAGGATAAAGTTCCGCTACTACCGGCAACCCATTTATACCATGCCGAATTGTCCTCTTGGGTAAGGCAAGATGTCTGAACTTCATTGCTATTAGAACCCGCTCCTTCAATACTTGCCACGAAAAAGGATGATTTGTCGCAGAGTACCACTCCAGTAGGGCAATCAGAATTAGGATTTGGGACGAAATTGTATGAACTAATACAAAGTTGAAAAGTTCCGGAAGAACCTTGCGGACTGCTAATTCGTAAGTAGTAGGTAGCACTGGGCACGATCTCATCAGAATACAATTCGGAAATGTTATCGCCACGGTCCTGATCACAACCGACGAGTGTTAAATCTTCACAAGTGCCCTGGTATAGTGCTAACCTGGGCTGAGTCATGGTTCCTTGCGAAAAAGCGGTGATGCCATAAATGTCAACAATGTCACCAAGGACTCTAATATTGATGCTCGTTGCCGTGGCGGTAAAGGTGAACCAAATATCAGGCCCGACTTCACTAAAACAGTCGGGAGCTGCTTCGGAAGATTCGGTTGCATTACCATTATTATAGGCCCCAGCGGTGGAGCACCAATTCTGCAATTCCGAAAGTGGGATTGCGCCAGCACATTCATCATTATCAGGCTGTGACAATAAGGTCAATGGTAAGCAAAAGCATAGAATGAGTTGTAAGTGCTTCATTAACAGAACAAAATAGCGTTCAAAGATAACGATCGAATATGATTTGCATGTTTGCAGTTCCAGGGGCATTAACGTATAATTAATATTGTAATTTGTCACGATCTGAAGACCTGGGGCTATTCATTTAAGTTAGACGGTATTTCGACCTCATTCGTTGTCCTGGGCCTCTTCTAAGTTGCGTGATTCCCTGTGAGTGCAATTCAAAAGTTACCATTCCAACCAATTCATTTGGAGATATTCTGGTCTCTTTATGATGGGCAGGGCTGTTGCTTTTACTAGATTTGATCTATGATCCCTATGCTACCCAATGTGCTTACTCTCCTGAAT
>JABDLW010000199.1 GCA_013001805.1 Saprospiraceae bacterium
GCCCACAATAAATTCAAATCCAATTTTCACTTGTTTCAAAAGCACTATTTTAAAGTCCCCTCCCAGGGGATATAGGGGTCAACTCTCAATGCTAATTCTTAATTAATCGGCTCAAGCACCCCGCTGGCAGAGGCAATGGCTACTTTCATGACGTATTGAATGGTTAAGTATGGATCTGGATAATAATTGCACATAGATTTTGTTTATAGATATCGCATGGTAGTCAGACTTTATGGTTTGATAGTGCAGTTGGATAAAATTTGTCTTGCTATCTTACATGTTGGCATTTCAGTAAACCTGAAGATCTCGATATGAATAAAAGAAACAGTGTTTTTATCGCAACAAGTCTGGATGGATACATTGCCGGAAAAAATGGAGAAATAGAATGGTTGCACTCAACCCCCAATCCCGATAACATTGATATGGGCTATGGTGAATTTACCTCACGGATAGATGCCCTGGTCATGGGCCGGAATAGTTTTGAAACCGTGTGCGGATTTGAAATGGATTGGCCTTATCAAAAACCCCTTTTTGTCTTGAGTAACACTTTAAATGAAATACCGGAAGAATTTAAGGATAAAGCGGAACTAGTCAAGGGGACGTTGAGGGAAATTTTGGATAAAATCCATGAAAAAGGCTTCCATCAATTATACATAGATGGGGGCATAACCATTCAGCGTTTTTTGCAGGAAGACTTGATCGATGATATGATAATAACCATCATACCCATTTTGCTGGGAGGTGGCATTCCCTTATTTGGTCAACTATCTCAAAGCCTTGATTTCGAATGCACGGATACAAAGCTTTATCTGGGTAAAGTTGTTCAAAACCATTTTAAACGAATAAGGACTAATTTGTAAAAAATGCAGATGGGGAATAGAAGACCATAGGTCAAGGCAGGGTTGTTGTAAAGCATCGATTTAGACAAGTTAGAATTCTGAAATCACGCCTGTTCTCCCATTTAGGGGGATTCTTCAAAGGGAAAGATGGCGAAAAAGACCTGCTTTTGGTGTATAGATATTTGTGAGACGGTACACTACTTGGAGGAAAGTAAACAAAGAATTGTTATTTTGGACGCCAGTAGACAAACCCATAATGTTGCGATCGGGTCATGCTATCTGTTCACGGGAGTGGATACGATGCAGGTTACTCCACCGAAATGATTGTCCGGGTGGCTTTTGAGTTTCGTGGCTGTAACCAAAGGTGGTTCGTCAGCCTTATTGAAAGTTAGAGAATTACTAAAGTAAAATTAAATAAAAGCAATAATGAATAATCCAGTACAATGGTTTGAGATCGCCACAACTGATTTAGAGCGTGCTAAAGACTTTTATGCGAAAGTTTTTAATTTGCAATTTCAATTTATTGACATGCCCGATAGTAAAATGTATATGTTCGGCGAACCCGGTAAGGTGGGCTCAGCCGGATGTTTGGTGCAGTCAAGTGGCAGCAAACCAAGTCCGGATGGCACGGTGATTTACTTCTCTTGTGAAGATGTCGCTACGGAAGCAGGACATATTGAGGAGGCAGGAGGAAAATTACTGGTGCCCAAGACAGATATTGGAGAGTTTGGATTTTTTGCCCAATTTATTGATACGGAAGGCAATCGCATGGGCTTACATTCGAACAAGTAGGTGGGTAACTCATACTTTTTTCTTTTCTCTGGAAGTTCAAGTCTTTCTTTACCGTCGGTGGTACGATAAGTGATCTAAGTATAGTGTCTAATGAAGTATAGAAAATTAGGTCTGCATGGACCGGAGGTATCTACTGTGGGCTTTGGTGCCTGGGGGATAAGTGGCCGTGACTGGGGGAATACCGATGATGCCAAGTCAAAAAAAGCCATTCATGCCGCACTTGATGCGGGTGTAAATTTTATTGACACTGCTGATGTCTATGGCTTTGGCCACTCCGAAGAGTTGATTAGACAAGTATTGGATGAAAGATCTGACAAGGATAAAGTAGTCATTGCCACCAAAGCCGGCAATAATTTTTATCCTGTTCTTGATCAAGAGTATCAAATCACACCGATAAATGAGGATTATTCGATAAAGCATCTCGAGTTTGCCGTGGAGCAAAGTTTGAAACGACTTAATGTAGAGAAACTTGATATACTTCAGCTGCACAGTCCTGGTTTGGATATTCTCGAGCAGGACGAACCATGGGAAGCCCTCACACGATTAAAAAATAGTGGAAAAGTCAGGCAGGTGGGCTGGAGCGTCCAATCTTTCAAGGAAACGGGGCAGGCGCATATCCTGGAGAGACACCATGATTTAATCGAAGTGATTCAGGTGCGATACAATCTGCTCGAAAGAGAGGCGGAAAACGTCTTGTTTCCGCTGGCACTCAAATATGGAACTGGTGTCATTGTACGTATTCCTTTAATTTTTGGCCTGCTCACAGGAAAGTTTAACCGTAGTACTACTTTCCCGGACAGCGATCACCGAAAAATTAATCTTTCACCGGAAAAATTAAATGAATATCTGGAGAGACTTAACCACTACCAGAGTGTATTTCTTAAATATCCTGATATAAGTCAAACGCAACTCTGTCTCAGGTTTTGCCTGTCTCATCCCGCCTGTCACGTAGTAATTCCAGGTGGCAAAACTCCTGAGCAAGTGCGAGAAAATTTAGCAGCTTCAGAGCTTGATTTTATTCCTTATGAAATGTTCAAGAAATAGGATTTAAAACATTCTGGCCCGTCGGTCGAATCTAGCTCTGATTTTTATTGAGCCCTGAGAAGTTAAGTGACTTCATATAGATTCAGACGGCGGGCTATAAGAACGATGCCAAAAAAAGGAACAAAGGTAGTT
>JABDLW010000760.1 GCA_013001805.1 Saprospiraceae bacterium
AAGTTAGTAACAAATCAGCACATCCGTGCAGCCTATGGCCGGGATTTTTCCGACGTAGTACCCTTAAAAGGAATTGTCTACAGTGCGGGCGAACAAGAGATGAAGGTCAGTGTCGACATTAGAAAAGCTGAATGAGATCAGATCTGGGAGTGTCGTCAACCAAAAAAGAATGTCTCCTGCACAGCATCACTTACGCTATTAATATCTCTTTGTAAGTCGTCGATAAATTCATGCAGGCCACGGGTGAGCACCGCGTCAATATTGGTAAACTCCAACATGGATTTCAAGGCACCAAGTCTTCGTTCGGCTTCGTTTACATACCCGGTTCGATTACCTGAAATCTCATGCAGAGCTACTTGTGCTTCGATTAAGCAATAGAAAACCGAGCGGGCAAAGTGTCGATCAAAAAGTAGAAAATCAACAATCGACCGCGTATTTAATGTTCCATTTTTTTTACGATACATGTCGTAGGCACTCACAGATTTTAGAAGTGAGGCCCATTGTACAAGATCGACTGTCGATCCCACCGCTTTGGTGCTGGGCAATAAGATATGATATTTCACATCCAGCACCCTTAGCGTTTTATCGGCTCGCTCGATATATTGACCAATGGTGCGAAAATTCCAACCTTCGTTTCTGGACACAGTGGCATCAAAAATGCCATACAGCAATTGACATCCTTTTTTTATTTCCGCAAAAAGGTTCCGAGGCTCCTCTTCTAAAAGTATTTTGATTTGATTTTCGTCGGTGATATAGTAGTATAGTGCATTTATTTGTTCCCAGAGTTCCTTGGTTATTTCTGGCCTGATTTGTCGCGCATTTTCTCTCGCCTTTATCAAACAGTTTTTTATCGAGTTGGGGTTTTCTTTGTGGAAGCTGAGAAAGTATATGACATCGGATTTAGTCACCGATTGAAAATGTTCCTGGTACAAGTCCCAGTCTCCCGTGGCCAGGATCAATGGTTTCCATTGCTCGGGCACACCTGGCCCGATCTCCAACGAAAGATTATAATTTACATCGATAAAACGAGCATAATTTTCTGCTCTTTCAACGTATCTACTCATCCAGTAGATTGACTTAGCTGTTCTACTTAACATCTGAAGATTTTAATGCTTAAAATTGGGCATGCCTTCTCTCAACAACAGGTGAATTAAACCCATTAGGTAATGTTCTGCTGTTGCATCATGGAACTCATTGGTGGCCCCTCGTTTTCCTCATATAATACCCAAGTGTCTTTACTTCCTCCGCCTTGCGACGAATTGACTACCAACGACCCTCTTTTTAATGCCACCCGGGTGAGTGCACCTGGTATAATTTTAACCTCGCTGCCATACAATATATAGGGTCGTAAATCTACGTGCCGGCCCTCAGGAATTCCATCGATTAAGGTTGGCACCCGTGACAGATTAATTACCGGTTGAGCGATGTATTTGTGAGGATTTGCATTAATTCTTTTGACGAAATCTTTTTGCTCCTCCTGAGTTGAATGTGGCCCAATAAGCATTCCATAGCCACCGGAGCCATCAGTTTGTTTCACTACCAGCTCATCAATGTGATCGATTACGTATTTTCGATCCGAATCCCGGCTGCACAGGTACGTATCGATGTTTTTTAAAATAATATCCTCGCCAAGGTAATATTTAATAATGTCCGGCACATAGGCATACACTGCCTTATCATCAGCGACGCCGTTGCCGGGTGCATTTGCCAGCGCCACATTTCCGCTCTTATAAACATCAAAAAGGCCCGGGACACCCAATACAGAATCTTTTCGGAAATTTAAAGGATCCAGAAAATCATCGTCAATCCTACGATAAATGACGTCTACTTTCTCTAATCCTTTGGTAGTGCGCATACAGACAAAATTGTTTTCCACCACCAGATCAGTACCCTCGACTAACTCCACTGCCATTTGTTGGGCGAGATAGGAATGTTCAAAATATGCTGAATTGTAAATCCCGGGAGTAAGGACTACAATCGTTGGGTCAGGTAAGTCAGATAAGTACTCCAATGTTTCACGCAACCGCAAAGCATAGTCCGCTACCGGACGGACCATTAATTTTTCGAAAACATCCGGTAGCGTTCGTTTCAATATTTCCCGGTTTTCGAGCATATAGGATACACCTGAGGGACAACGAAGATTATCTTCCAGTACACGAAATTCTCCGTCTTTATCCCGGATCAGATCGGTACCGATGATATGGCACCAGATATCTTTTGGAGGTTTAACGCCAATGCACTGCTCCAAAAAAGATGGGCAGGACCTGATCAAATGCTCAGGAATAATCTTGTCTTTAAGGATTTTCTGTTCATTATAAATGTCATCCAGAAATTGATTGAGTGCGAATATTCGTTGCTGCAGACCACGCTCCGCTAGATTCCAGTCTTTCCCCGAAATAATCCGGGGTATCAGATCCAGAGGCAGTATGCGTTCGATACCCTGATCATCACTATAGACATTAAAAGTCATACCAATAGACCGCTGAGCGCGATCACTGGCGTACTGGAGTTGAGTTAAACGGCGGGTACTCATGGTGTCCAGACTTTCCTTTAAGGGTCGGAATGCAGGTCTGATGGTCCCATCCGAGTCAAACATCTCATCATAAAATCCGTTCTGTTGATATTGCGAAAAGTCTACTGATGACATTTTTCCCAGTTTTAGTTTGTAATAGTTTCCCGTCGCACCAGTACATCCATCACCGCCCCAAGTTTCTTTGGGGAGGCATCTAAATCAGTTCATCATAAGCAGGAATATTCAAGTTCGATGAAGTAACTTTCTTGTGCGAGGCAATCCCTTAATAATAGTAATTATTTTCCAAAAACTTGAAATTATTTGTCGTAACAATTTGTGATGCTCAAACGCCAATTTTTAGTCTGGATTCCAATATGTTGGCACGACAGCATTGCCGTGAACTCAAAGATATCTCAGCATATCGATTTGAATTTCCACATTCAGAAATGACATCTATGATTGCCGGGATTATTTGGTAAAATCCCGGCATCAGCATTCAATCCAGTACTCTTGGTTTCCGGTATATCAATCTGTTTACTGATAACTTTCCCATCGAATATTCTATTTATTGTATTTTCATTTTCATGAATCGAACAAAGTACCATGCAAATACCCTCAAGATTTAGACACTTAATGTTGTCGCTTTTTGTGATGTTCAACCTTGGTTTTGAGTCTCCAGACCAGAGGGTTGATCGACAGAACGATTTGGTCAGCCAAGCAGAGATGAGCCTGTCCAAGGCTATTGCATTCTACCACAGCATCGCCATTGAGGGTGGTTACGTATATCATTACTCTCTCGACCTGAAGGAAAAATGGGGCGAGGGTAAAACAGACGACTTTACCATCGAAGTACAGGCGCCCGGAACTCCAGCTGTCGGTGAAAGTTTTTTACGTGCTTTTAAAGTAACGGGAAAACAAGAATATCTGAATGCAGCAAAAGATGCAGCCTACGCCTTAATTAAAGGCCAAAACGAACTTGGTGGTTGGGAACACAAGATTTATTTTAATCGACCCCTCGGCACCATGGTTAGTTTTGACGACAATCAGACTCAGGGGGCCATCAGTTTCTTAATGGCCCTGGATCAGGAAATTGATGATACCAAACTTGATTCTAGCATTGCAAAGGCACTTGAAATGATGGTGCGCTCTCAGTTGGATCATGGAGGATGGCCTCATCGGTATCCTGAACAACACAATTATCACGATTTTGCTACTTTCAATGATCAAGGCATTAATGATTGTATCCGGGTCATGTTGGAGGCCAGTAAGTATTACGATGACACTGCGTTTGAGCAATCCTTGCATAAAGCTGGTCGGTTTCTTATTCTCTCTCAGTTACCGCCGCCCCAGCCGGGGTGGGCTCAGCAATATAACGCCTACCTGCAACCGGCATGGGCCCGGTCTTTTGAACCCCCATCCGTTTGTCCCCAGGTCACTTTGCACAACATAAATACGTTGCTGGACTTATTCGAATTTAGCAATGAACGAATTTATTTAGAGCCTATTCACGATGCCCTGCGTTGGCTCCGGGAATCGCAACTGCCAAATGGCAAGTGGGGCAGGTTTCTGGAAATTGGAACCAATAAACCACTGTACTATGACCGGGACCGCATCCGGGTTAATTCCCTGGAAGAGCTCTCACTCGAACGGCGAACTGGATATGGTTACGAAATTGATATTGCCAATAACCTGATGTCAACTAAAAGCCGCTTTGATCGGGTTTTTCATTCTGCACTGACCACTAGTGAAGATGATCAGGTGGGATCACATGCTGTTGACTACTTACAGCTGGAGGAGCATGTAAAAGAGATCATAGCCAGTCTGGATCAACATGGCCGGTGGATTGCGAGCAATGATAAGTTCCGTGCCGAGACACCCGGGGAGAGATGGAATGGGCAATATCGAACGGAAGACAGGATTTCCAGTGCACTTTTTAACAAAAACATAGCGACCTTATGTCAATTTTTGGAGTCAAACAAAAATTAAGTTAAGGTGATTTCTAAGGAACATCTTCCAGAATTTCACTTTCCTCTTGATTTCCATTTAGCGATACTATGTATGTGTCTACATCTATATACAGCAATTCGGCACTTTCGATCAGTTTGGAGATAATCCCCGAAACTTTGTAGCTATCATTGGCCAGGGAAGTCGCCATTTCACTCGTTATTTTTCGCTCATTGATTAGATTATCCAGCGTACCATCGGTAAGTGCATCGAGAAGTGCAGATTTTGCTTTCAGTTCTTCCAGCCTTCCCATGTGTGAAGCGGGGTCTTCGTCGTGATGAGTTAGATAGATTTCACGAAGCACCACAGATACTCGCTTTCTAAGTCGATCATATTGCTTGCGGATATCTTTATTAGGAGATTGCATGTACTGTGATACATTCTTATGAAGTCCACGGATGTCTTTTATGACTTCCACCATATTTCGGGTAGCAAGTTTGATGTGACGAAATGCCCCCAATGCGTTGGGAGAAAGGTCAAAATTACTTTGAGCGATCGTGGCATATTTAATGATTTTACTATAAATAATTTTCACTTTTTTGTAATAAAGCTCATCTATATCCAGTTTCATCTCTTCTCGAGATCGTTTAATAATGTGTTTTAATTTTTCTTCTCCCTTTACATCTTCTCTATGTAAGTTCAGACCATGAGTTACCACCATAAACGTAGTTTGCTCAAAAAGTCTTCGGGTTTCATTGAGCAAGGCCCTAAAGGCAGATTGAGGAAAAGCCATGGCACTCTCATTAAGGTAAATAGGATATTCAAATCCTTCCTCAACTTTTACGAGATCCGGGATTATTCGCAGGAGAAACCTGGATAAGGGTGGAATTAGTGGAACCATGATTAAAACCCCCACTACATTAAAAATCGAATGAAATATAGAGAGTTTGACGACGAAATTGTCCGAAGGCAAATTAAATAAATCAGAAATGTAGTTGACAAGATCGGCTAATTGCGAGATAAATAGTAGAGCCATAATCCCAGTTACAAGGTTAAATATCAGGTGGCCACCGGCCAATCTTTTCCCAGCCATATTTGCTCCAATCGCACCTAAAATTGCAGTGATGGTTGTACCAATATTGGCCCCGATTGCCAATGCGAGGGAATTTTGGTAGGTAATTTGACCAGCAGCCAATGCTGTTAAAATTAGAGCCATCGTTGCACTACTGGATTGTAATATCGTTGTCAGGATAATTCCTAAAAACGTGAATGTTAACAGACCTAATAATCCCTGTAATGCGTAGTCTGCCAGGTTGAAACTGTCACCTAATCCATCAAAACCATCTTTCATATAATGGATACCGAGAAAAAAAAATCCCAGGCCTGCCAGGACATCGCCAAAGCCCTGCCAGGATTTAGACCGTTGCAATCGCATGATAATACCGAAAACCAACATGGGCATTGCCAATGCAGATATCTTAACTTTTAGGCCAAAAAGCGAGACCAGCCAAGCCGTAGCAGTGGTACCAATGTTTGCCCCAAAAATGATCCCTAATGCTCCCTGAAAACTGATCAAACCTGCACTGATAAAGGAAATCGTGATCACCGAAATCAAAGAACTCGATTGCAGTAATGCCGTGGAAACAAGACCCAAACTTATACTTTTGTACAACTTATCGGTCGATCGACTCAGGACTCTGTGTAAAAAACCATCGGCGAAGGAACTAAAGCCATTTTCCAGCAGGATCATACCAAAAAGGAGAATGGCTATTCCGGCAGTTACTTCTTTAAATGTTGCGCTAAATAGAAAACCGGCTCCGATGGAAATCAAGATGACCAACAGAAAGATTTTTCTCACCATTTACATCACTTTCTATTATTGCTCATTTAATATCTAAGACAAGAATAAATTTAGCGTTTCTTCTGCCTTTTATAAGGAATGATTTTTAGCACCTTCTCCAGACAAAGCAACTGTGCCCGAAATTTATCGTTTCCATCCACCACTACCCAGGGTGAGGCGTTCGTGTTGGTTAATTTCAGCATTTTCTTTTCATATACTTTGTGCCGGTCCCAGAGCCCCTGCGCGTTTAAGTCAACATTACTGAGTTCCCATCTTCGCAACGGATTTGCTCTTACCAGTTCTATTCTATGAGCTTGCTCTGTCTTAGATATAGAAAGATAAATCTTTATCAATCTAATGCCATCATTACAAATCATATTTTCGAAATGAAGTACATCATGCATAAACTGTTGATACTGTTTTCTTGTACAGAAATCATTCACCGGCTCAACCAGGGCCCGGTTATACCAGCTACGATCAAAAAAAACCATCTCACCCGGTTTTGGCAGCTGCATGACATATCGCTGAAAGTACCACTGACCTTCTTCCGATGGTTTTGGCTTGGGAAGAGCCACTAATCGGGTGGACCGTGGATTTAGATGATCCATGAAAGCACGGATTGCCGTGCCCTTTCCCGCAAATTCTGCTCCTTCAAACAAAATAAGCACGCGCTCTTCCTGGTCCACCACCCAATTCTGAAGATGTATAAGTTCAATCTGCAATCGCCGTATTTCCTCACGAAAATTTATGTACTCCAGAGTATCC
>JABDLW010000777.1 GCA_013001805.1 Saprospiraceae bacterium
CCCCAGGTATATATCCGGGAAAGTAGAAGGATGATCGGTGAATACATCATGACGCAAAAAGACATAGAAAAAGAAACAACCAAGAAACATTCCATTGGATTGGGATCATATTCGTTGGATAGTCACCACGTTCAGAGACTAATCAATGAAGATGGAGAATTGATCAATGAGGGCAACTTCACCATCCAGGTTGCCGGTCCCTATGAAATACCGTTTGAAGCGATCCTGCCCAAAAGAAATGAATGTTCCAATTTATTGGTACCTGTCTGCCTATCCAGTTCGCATGTCGCTTTTGGATCAATCCGGATGGAGCCGGTCTTTATGGTTTTAGGCCAGTCTGCAGCTACTGCCGCTGCATTGGCACTAAGTGAAAAAGTGGATTTGCATGATCTCAATTACGATCTCCTGGAAGAGCATTTACTCAAGGCAGGACAATTGTTTAAGGTCAAATAAAAGAGCACTACTTCACATGATCGTCGAAACTCATTTTAGGACTTCGGGTCTGAAATTCAAAGTATTCCAGCCGATGGTGTTGATGTATCCATTTGCAACGAGTCCGAAGAAGTTCAGGCTATTCCCATATTCTGTAACCTCGCCCCTCAAACTATCCCTGCAGCAACTGTAGAGGATAGCAATTGGCACCAACTTTCTCCCCCCCATCATCAAACCAGTACTAGGAGCCAATGATCAAAAACGAATGGGATTTATTGGAGAGGGAAACCGGGGAAAGCAGTTGCTAAATAAGATTCGAAGTAAACCCAGATAAAGGTTGTGGCACTTTGGGATAATAATGGTAAACACCTTTTTCTCAGAAGGCAGCGGAATCGGTCCAGTCACGACAGCAGCACTACAGAGGTTATGGACGGGAGCGGGGTGAGGTAAAAGTTTAGAAATAGAATTATAAATAAATAATAGTATGAATCAGAAAATCAGAATCAAACTCCGGTCTTGTGACCATAATACCAATTGAGGTGTTTGTGGCGAAAATTCTTACGAAACAGAAAACATTGGATCAACACAAGGACACCTTTTGGATGGAAAATTCCGGATGAATGTCAAAGCCCGATAAAAACCGAACCACTAAACATCCAATCTTTTAATTATAGCGGCAAGATTTCATAGTTTACGGATTATCAGACAGTTCTAAAACCATCGAAGTAATTGGGACCTTTGAAAGTTCTTAGTGGGACGACAATCTCAAAATGGGGACACTTCGATTACTGTTATCTCACCAGAGTTGGAAACAGTATCCGAATAGCAATGTGTGCTTTGCTCGAAGGGGAGCAAAAGGACATGGCTATTCGATTAAATAAAGCTATTGGAAGCTTCAAAATAGGCAGAGCGCAAATTGACTATTAGCTATTCATTCTCTTTTTGTACTTTATCGCTCATTTGTTAAGATCGAAAATCCTACAAGCGTATAAAGCGCTTTGATTTAACGCAATATCAGCTAAACAATTTCTAATCATTTTAATTGTCATCATTCTATGAAAAATCTAATTAATTTAAGTATTCTCGTATCTCTATTTATGTCGTATGCATTTGTTTCTGGTCAAAGCACTATAGACGATCCCGAAGCAAGACTTAAGGAATTGGGAATAACTCTCACGACACCTCCAGCCCTTACCACCGTTTTTGTCCGGGCAGTTCGAGTAGGAAATATCGTCTACCTGTCTGGACATGGACCGCAGAAACAAGACGGAGAATACATGAGAGGTAAAGTGGGTAGTGAATTCAACCTGGAAGAGGCTCAGGCTGCCGCAAGATTGACCGGCATCAGACTACTTGAGGCATTAAAGGAGGAAATCGGCAATTTAAATAAGGTAAAGCGCATTGTAAAGGTTTTAGGAATGGTTAATGCCATTCCCACCTGGGACCAACATTCACAGGTTATTAATGGTTTCTCTGAGTTGATGGTGGAGGCTTTTGGTGAAAACGGAAGACATGCCAGATCAGCGATCGGACTGGGGTCCCTACCAATGAATATACCTGTAGAGATCGAAATGATTGTGGAATTGAAAGAGTAATTTCAACATCCATTCGAGCATCTAAAAGTGTTGATTACTTGCGTTTATTCTAAAACTCAAGAGTTATTGTAATGAAGGTTTTTCATGAAGTTATTTATTTTGGTTTGGTTTCCTATAAAAGAGGTAATATCGCGCATCAACCTTACTACATTTTCCACGATACTATTGGTGTTTGGGTTCTGTCTTATCCAGTGTGAGGAGAGTTTTGTGTTGCCGCCAGGTGATATCGATAATGGGGCTTGTTGCAGAAGAATTTTTTAAGGTTTCCGAAGGATCTGATGCCGGTTGGCCCTATTACTGCTATGACAAATGCAGGGTAAAAAGATTCTGATGCCGGAGTATGGCGGTGATGGAAAGGCCACAGGGAATGGGGATGAATATCTGCAACCATTAATTGGTTTCCCGGGGCACTTTGCTTCAATGGATTTGGTTTTTTATACGGGAGATCAGTTTCCGGAGACGTATAAGAATGGGGCCTTCATTGCCTTCCATGGGTCAAACATTCGGACAAGATATCCAATGGCTGGCAATATGGTCAGCTTTGTACCCTTTAGAAATGGCCAGCCTTTCGGTGCATGGGAAGTATTCGCAGACGGTTTCGCCGGAAAGGACACGGTACTGAATAGTAGCGAGGCTGCTTTTCGTCCTGTGGGACTGGCCATGGGCCCTGACGGTTCACTATTTGTTAGTTATAGTGAAGTGGGTAAAGTATGGCGAATCATATACCGTGGAGATAAGGATCAGTTTGAGGATGCGCATTTGGTCGAAATGGAAAATCGTAAACTGCTAGCAAACATTAGGACCCCAGATAAAGTCAATGATGATTTTAGCGGTGGAAAGGCCGTGCCCGGACAAAAGCTATACGACCTCCATTGTAGCGCATGTCATCGGAGAGATGGCAATGATGACGGACTTCGATTTCCACCCCTGCGTCAGACAGAATGGGTGACGGGAGATAAAGACCAATTGATCGACCTAGTTCTGCACGGATTAGAAGGGCTCATTACAGTCAATGGACAAAAATATGCCGGCATCATGCCTGCCTTCCATTTCCTATCGGATAGTGAAATTGCCCAGATTTTGTCATATGTAAGATTGAATTTTGAAAATAAGTCCAGTACGCTAAGAGCCAAAGAAGTGACCCACGTCAGAAGTAGTAGGATACAGAAGGAAGAATTACAATGATTTTGGATTTGAAAAAGGTTCACGATGAATGTGATTTTGACTCCCATCTTAAAACAGCATCTTATATTTAATATCATCGAATGAAAATGAGTATCTATAAACTGTTCTTAGCTATTTCTGCGATAGCTTTACTTATAGCTATATACATCGGCCTTAGTGGAATGCTTGAACATGCCGGGCCTTTTCTGATCACTTTTTTTGCCTCGCTTGCTTTTGCCGTTCGTGGATTTCGCCTCTTTAAGGGACTAGCATTCACCATTTCAATCCTCGCTGTGGTGGTCACGGCCTTATACTATCCATTTCTTTTTGATGAAATAAATGGATTTGAGTTGGCGGTTCTGATTACACCACTGATTCAGATTATCATGTTTGGAATGGGATCTTCGATGGGAGTAAAGGACTTTCTCGAATTGTCCAGAAGACCAAAATCAGTGATAATAGGAGTCGCAGCTCAATTTACGATCATGCCGCTCATTGGTTTTGGCCTGGCCAGTATTAGTGATTTTCCTGCCGAAATTTCCGCAGGAGTCATTTTGTTAGGCACAGCACCAACCTCTGTTACTGCTAGTTTGTTTTGTTACTTAGCTAAAGCAAATGTGGCGCTCGCGATAGCAATAACAGCAATAACAACGCTTTTGGCTCCATTCGTACTGCCATTGCTTATGAAGTTGTTTGCCGGTGGATTTATTGAGATTGACGTATTGGGAATGATGTGGGGAATGATCCAGATTGTGATCATACCGATCGCTGCGGGTTTACTGTTCAATCATTTTTTGAGTGGAAGAGCCAAATGGTTGGATGAAGCCATGCCGGTCGTGTCGATGCTAGGTGTGGCAGTTATTGTGGCCATTATTATTGCTGCAGGAAGAGACAGTTTACTGAATATTGGTTTTTTGTTATTGCTTGTAGTAACAGTGCATAATCTTTTGGGATATCTTTTGGGCTATTGGACAGGACGGTTTTTTGGATTGGAAGAACGGGATTATCGGACAATAGCCATATCTACGGGCATGCAGAATGCGGGATTAGTTTCAGGGATTGCCAAAGTAATGGGGAAAATAGCGACCGTTGGGTTAGCTCCTGCCGTATGTGGACCCATTATGGGAATCACTTCTTCCGTTTTGGCGTCTTATTGGAGTAACACATTGACAACAAGTTCTGAGTCGGATGAAAGTAATTTAAAGGAGGATTATGCATGAGTGGTCGAAGAGCTACGGTATCATAAGAACGCCGGTTGTCATTGTTCAAGGATTGTTGGATATTTATGCATCAGAACTGCCATTTCGCATAGTTGAAACATAGATTTTTATTAAGCACTTTTCTTGGGGCAAATTAGAGAAATCTAATTCTTTTCGGTAAAATCCTGTGATGAGACAGGTCTGTAGTATTAGAAAATAATTTCTTTTAAAAGCTGTAAAATAATTTGAATGAAATCTAACCATAGAAGAGATTTTATTAAGAAATCTACGATTATATCAGCAGGAATAGGTCTTGTTCCCACATTGCTGTCTGGTAAAAACAGCATCCAGCCATCCGCTATTCCAGCAATGAATAAACCAGCAATTGGAGGTGCCATGAAGAACATTGCCTTTATTGCCAACATTTACCGAAACAGTGCACATGCGGATGTGATCGGCACCAAATTATTTGTGGGAATTCCAGCCGACGAAGGCATGATAGAACCTAAGGTCAAAATTGCCTCTATCTGGATAGACC
This sequence comes from Saprospiraceae bacterium, assembly GCA_013001805.1. Taxonomy (GTDB): domain Bacteria; phylum Bacteroidota; class Bacteroidia; order Chitinophagales; family Saprospiraceae; genus JABDMH01. The sequence continues at coordinate 4,929 of JABDLW010000777.1, forward strand.
AGATAGGAGAAAATGATACCGGGGTGCGTATAGCAGAAATGAATGGCACCCCGATTTTTTCCACCTTGGAAGAAGCCTTATGCTTGGGAGGGGATGACTTGGCTGTAGATGGTGTCATCTATATTGGTGAACATGGTGACTATAAATACAATCGACTGGGACAGAAAATGTACCCTAGAATGAATTACCTGGAAAGAATATTCCGGGAAATCGATGCTGCACGGAAGTCCGTTCCAGTTTTCACCGATAAAGCTCTTTCCTACAGTTGGCTAGATAGTAAATGGATCTACGATCGGGCAAATGAATTAAATGTACCCATGATGGCGGGTTCATCACTACCGTATTGCTGGCGTGATCCAGATCTGGTACATCCTATCGGAACAAAAATTACTGAAGCTGTTGCTATTGGCTATGCTTCTCTCGATGCCTATGGTTTTCATGTGACAGAAATATTGCAGTGCATGGTCGAACGCAGGGAGGGCGGTGAGACGGGCGTCACGAGTATTTTAGGTTTGGAGGGTGCGGATGTTTGGGCAGCTATAGATTCGGGAAAGATCTCTCAAAAACTGGTAGATGCGGCTTGTGATAAAATAAGAGGAAAAGCTATCGGGTCAATGCGCGAAATTGTCAAAACACCTTATGCAGTACTGGTGAACTATAACGACGGCACTAAAGGTGCCATTCTCATGCTGGATGAATATGTGAATCAAGGCTGGGCCTATGCAGCTGACGCCAACGGGGAAACGGTTGCGACTGAGTTTGTGCTTGACCATAGTATGAGTTATTCTCATTTTAGCTACCTTACCCTCAATATTCAGGAATATATGGACACGGGCAAACCACCCACACCGATAGAACGGAATTTGCTAACGAGCGGAGTGATCGATATGGGGATTAGATCTTTGGCGAAAAACAAGGTAATCAAGACCCCATTTTTAAACATCAAATATTCAGTGGAAGGCTACGAATCTATAAGACCGAGTAATCCTAGGCCAACGGGGCAAAGCATAGGTCCATGGCCGCCGGCTGGCTATGAGTTCATCACTCCCGCTAAGTTCAAAAAGTAGAGGCGTACTTCATGCGGAAACAAAAAACCAGTCCATTTTATAGAACGGAATAGAACGTGAGGGTGTGATCTTACATCCCACCATTTATCGACGACCCAATTTTAGGAGTGATGACTTTTGGCGGCAACCGGCACGGAACACAAATGTCTATATCATCATCTCGGTACTAAAGTAACTCACAAAATATAAACTCTGATTACTTTTCAAACGGAGCTGCTGGCTGAGATATCCAAACAACAGGAAAATAACCTCCCGTGGCAAATTGATATTACTAAATAATCCTACCTAAAACCTTGTCTTGATTTTGGTCTTCTGTAGCGATTGATTTATTATTATGCAGATTTTAGTGGGTTTAATTCGTACATTCCAATTCAAATCAGGATTTTAAAATGAAGATATGAAGCGCCGACATGCGATACATAAAACCGGCTGGATTTTAAGTTCCGCCATATTTGGGCCTGGACTCTTAACTGCATTGCAGGGTTGCGCGTCGGAGGCGAACATTCCCGACCAACCTTTGGTTTTAAATTCCAAACAATTTCAATTGACAAAAGCACTGGCTGACACGATTTTGCCCCGGACGAGTTCACCCTCGGCTTCCGATGTGAAAGTTCCCGAATTTATGGACCTATTGTGTAAAGATGTTTTTGAGGAAGATGCTAGGCAACATTTTCTTGATGGATTGGCAGTATTTGACAATGATTGTGTGAGCGTTGGCGGTAAGTCATTTCATAAGTTATCACCCGAAGCACAATATGATTACCTGGTAGATATGGACAGGATGGTCATGGAAAAAAGTTATACCGACAAAATTCCCTTTTACTATACGTTTAAGAAATTATGCATTGCAATATATTATTCTACCGAAGAAGGGATCAAGCAGAATCTCAATTATAATCCTATTCCCGGAGGTTTTCAAGGCGATGTTCCCTGGCAAGCCGGTGATAAAATTGAAGTGGGCAACGAAATGTAAAAAAGATGAAAGACGATCATACCTACGATGCGATCGTAGTGGGCTCTGGCATGACCGGCGGCTGGGCGGCCAAGGAACTGACGCAAAAGGGTTTGAAGACGCTGGTGCTCGAAAGGGGGCGTGATGTGAAACACGTCCAGGATTATCCGACGGCACAGATGGCACCATGGCAATTTGCACACCGGGGATATCTCACTAAAGAGGAAAAAACACAATATCCCATCCAGAGCAAGAAATATAATTTTGACGCAAGCAGCAAGCATTTCTTCGTCAAAGATACTGAGCACCCCTATGT
>JABDLW010000811.1 GCA_013001805.1 Saprospiraceae bacterium
TCGCTAGATACTAGAACTACTCTTTCCAAATGAACCGGGTCCTGAGGGTCAGTACTCGGAAGATCTTCCATCAGGACGATACCATAGTGTCTTAATCCATTGATCACTGCCTGAGCGCATACTTCCGATTGGGGTGCTCGGTAGACATCCAATGTTGCCGTTTTGTCGAGTAATTCCGGCTGTGCATTCCCGGTGACAATCCCTCTGATGCCCCGGATGGTAAACATGGCGCTATCATTTCCACTATCACCTGCCACAATGGTTTCTGAAGTAGAAATACCCAAATGCTTGAGTAACCATTTAAGTGAGTTCCCTTTATTAGCAGAATTCGGCAGGATATCCAGATGACGACTGCTGGAATACACTACACGCACCTGCAAATCATCAGCCTCTTCAAAAGATTCTCTAATCTGGTCGATTTGTTCATCAGGGGCATTGTTCAAATACCAACTTGATTTGTATTCATTCTGAAAATGCTCAGGTTGTTTTTCCAGATTCACAGAAAGTGAGGACGCAATCGTATTTACCTGGGCTAAGTTCCAGCCTTCATCCAGCAATTCGGTAAACTGCCTAATAATTTTCTGCTGGCCAAAATCATATATGCTGGTACCCACGGCTGCTACAATATAATCCGGCTCCGGCAGGATTTTGGATTGAATGAGATGCAGAATATCATCCAGCAAACGTCCGGAAGTATAACAAAGCAGAGGACGCCTTTCCTCAGGAATATTTTCCCAAACCTGTTTAAACTTGGACGAAAATTGATCGTTGCCCAGTAAGGTGCCGTCCAGATCGGTGCAAAAAAAACGGAATTGATTATTTACCACAAAGGTTCGTTAGTGATTTGAATAAAATGATGCAAATATAAGTTTTTGTGAACATGGAACTTTCCAGCTACTTTTGCTCTATGCACATCACTTTTCGCAGAGCCTTTGGAGCATGAATATTGTGTTTAGTAAAACCATAAAAAAGTTCGAACGTCAGCCGCAAAGCCTCTTTCTGATCGATGGATTGGGGGCGTTGCTTTCCGCCTTTTTGTTAGGAGTTGTGCTGGTTAGATTGGAGGCAGTTTTCGGAATTCCTCCTTCAGCCTTATATTTTCTCGCGGCTTGGCCGATCTTATTCTCCATTTATGATTATTACTGCTACCGGAAGGACCCGGACAAATTGGGAGTGTACTTGCGCGGAATTGCCGTCATGAATTTATTGTATTGTTGTTTATCAATTGGATTAGCATGCTACCATCAAGATGTGATTGCACTTTTCGGCTGGATGTTTTTTATATTAGAAGTTGCCATTGTAATTACGTTGTCTCTTCTTGAGCTTAGGGTGGCAAAAGAACTGACTCAAAAAGTCATTTGAATATGGATAAGAAATATTTTAGTTAAGTGCACTTCATCTTCTAAGATAGTTCAATCAGATATAATGAGGATTGTTCCGGGAAGAGCGCCAAAACGAGATGCTAAATAATTATTAGAAGTGCGTATATTAAAAGACTGATCCAGGTTTTCTTGCCTTGTAAAGAGCTTTCATGTCCGAAGAACACAAATTAGCCGTTATTCTGTTTGCTGACATAGTGGGTTATACAACCATTATGGAAGGAAATGAACCAGCGGCATTGATGATGCTGGCCCGATTCAAAGCAGTGATTGAATCGGAAACTTCCAGCTACGGGGGTCAATTTGTGCAGTATTTCGGGGATGGAGCACTCCTCACTTTTGCAAGCTCCTCAAAAGCTGTTGACTGTGCAGCGGCCATTCAAGGAGCATTCCAGGATGAGCCGCAGGTTCCAGTGCGAATCGGCATGCACATCGGGGATGTGCTGTTTAAAGATGGCAATGTGTTTGGCAATGGTGTGAACGTAGCTTCCCGTATTGAGTCCCTGGGTGTGCCCGGGGCGGTGCTGATGTCTAAAGCCATCCGCAATCAGATCAGAAATCAGGGCGATCACGTGCTGACCTCTCTTGGCTCCTTCGCATTCAAAAATGTAGAGGAGCCGATGGAAGTCTATGCACTGGCCGATCCAGGCTTTGTCGTTCCATCCAAAGCCGATATGCAGGGGAAATTAAAACAGGCTACGCCTCGCCGTTTTTCGCAGAAGCTCATGCTGCGGTTGGTAGCCTTTCTGGTGCTGGCAGCAATTTTTTGGGGTGTTTGGGTGCAGCAATCCAATGCCAGGAATGTCCTGCCATCAGAAGTACGTCAGGAAAAAGTGGCTGTCGCTGTCTTCAACAATTTCACCAGCGATCCCGATCTCGACGCCCTGGGAAACATGGCCTCAGACTGGATTAGCCTGGGTTTGCGCGAGTTGGGTGTAAAAACAACTTCACCGGAGATGATGCGAAAATATAAGGATCAGGTCGGTGTCCTGCCGGGTAATGCGAAAGGAGAGGTCTCCTTGCTGGAGCTTACCGAAGCACAATATGTAGTGACGGGGTCCTATTACCGGAAAGGCGACTCGCTACAGGTGACTTCAAGACTGGAGTCCACCGAAAGCGGAGATAATATCTATGATTTCCCGGTGATTTGGGGGCACATGAACCAAAAAGAGCAGCTGATTACAGAAATCCGGGAAAAATTAAAGGGCTATTGGACGCTAAGGGAGGCAGACAGACTCTCCATCATCAACCCTCCCAAATACGAAGCATACCAGGCTTACCTGGAGTGTCATATGTTTGACAGAGAATGTTTTCGTAAGGTTATAGCGCTTGATTCTACCTTTATGCTGGCCCGGGTCTCTATCGCCTTCAGTGCATACGCTTACGAAGACGTAAAAGGCTATGAAGTGACTACGCAATACATCAAACAGCATTGGGATTTATGTACGGAGTTTGAGCAAAACTTTTTCCTTTTTACGGAGAAATACAAAGAAGGAGATTATCCTGGAGCTCTGGAGGCCATTGGCAGAAATCACGAGCTGGATCCCAAAGATCTGACCATGCTCCATCATTATGCCTACACCTATTTAGATTTGAACCAACCGGCAAATGCAGCTGAACAATTCGAGAACCTTTTCGGTCAATATGAAATTTTCGGAGATCGCATCACCTGGCAGTCTCACGATGCTTTTTTATACGCTTTAAATCGTCTGGGCAGACACAAAGAGGTGATCGCCTTAGAAAAAAAAGTGGCGAAAAACTTCGACGATCCCAAACAATTTATCCGGGCGTACATGCTGGATGGTGATGTGGAAAGCTTGCGCCGGCGATTGCCAGGTTTATCTATTAACCACATCATCTTTTTCGCCCAGATGTTCAGTGCTATTTTTCCCTCCGAGACGGAAAACATCTACCTGCCTATGCTCCGGGACAGCCTTGACAGATTTGAGGATCCAAAGAGGTCCTGGGATTATCTTGTTTGGTCTCACCTACACCTGTACAACTGGGATTCAAAAGCGTATGCGTTTTACTTGTTGAAAGAATGGGATCAAACCGTAGAT
>JABDLW010000845.1 GCA_013001805.1 Saprospiraceae bacterium
AGCTTCAAGAATTTCAAAATAATCTTTAATGCCACTGGTGTGATAAATGAGGTGCTGCACCGTGATCGGATTTTCATAGACTGGGAAATCGGCTAAGTATTTTTGAACGGCTGATTGGAGATCGAGCTCCTTCCGCTCGGATAACAATAAAGCGCAGCCAGCGACAAATTGTTTTGAGATAGAGCCAGCGTAAAAAACTGTACCCGGAGAAATCGGCACACCATGTTCCAGGTCAGCCATTCCATACCCCTTCTTGTACACGATGGATCCATCTTTGATGATTGCAATCGCGCAACCTGGAAGATCAGTCTGACTACACTGGTTAAATAACCCATCAATCTCGGCAATTTGGTCCTCGCTTAATTGAGCAAATGACAAAAGTATATTCCAGCTGAATACAATCGATAGTAATATAGGCCTATTTAATTTCACAAAGAGACCGGTTTTAGAATTACGTCCGCACGCCGGTTTGCTAAGCGTCCATGGTACGAATCATTACGGTAAGTAGGAAGGAATTCACCAAAGTCCTTGACTTCAATGGCCTCGGGCACCACCGGATAGTCCATGAGGAGTGAGTAGACCGATTGAGATCTGGCTTCCGAAAGTCTTCGATTAAAATCTATACTACCGATGTTGTCAGTATGGCTCTGAATAATCACCTCGTACTGCTCAATTTTCGGAAAACTATCCAGCCACTCAAATAACTCCTCAATTTGCAGGTGATCAATATAGTAACTTCCACCTCCAAAGTAGATACTCTTGACATGAATTGCCGTATCCATCTCCTGCGCCCATGAAGTCAAAAGACATGATGCTATGATGCCGATAGTAAGCAGCATTCGTTTCATCTCAGAAAGATACGCAATAAAGAGATTAGATGAAATCACTCCTCCCCGGGAAAAATTAGAAATGGAATGTGATTCAACACATTCGAAAATCCCTGTCCCATCTATCTCCTCCATTTTACCTTCTCAGATAGTTCAGAAATTCGACCTAGCATAAAACTTGGGAGTGGATTCGATTGACAAATTTATACAGTACTTTTGGCCCGGCATGAAGATCGGATTTGATGCAAAAAGACTTTTTCATAATGACACGGGATTAGGTGTTTACAGCCGGCTATTGGTGCATGGCCTGAAGGAGAATCATCCTGAAGAAGAATATATTTTGTTTGCCAAATCACCGGCGAGAAGCAAATACTATCCAGCCTTTAAAGATTTTCGCATCGTATCAAATAGTCGTCCACTCTGGCGCACTTCAGGAATTTGCCGTGATATCAATCGTGAACACTGCGATGTATTTCATGGACTTAGTCACGAACTGCCTGTTGGAATCCAGCGACTACAAACCAAGAGCATTGTGACAATTCACGATGTGATTTTTAAAATCGAACCGCATTTATACAGGAAGGCTGACCGAATCATTTACGACCTAAAATGGAGACACAGTTGCAAGGTGGCGGATCTGATTGTTACGGTAAGCGATCATACGAGAAATGATCTCTGCAATTTATTTAAAGTAGACGCAAAGAAAATTCAGGTATTACCCCCTCCGGTGGCACAGAAAGTCTTTCCGGGAAACCTCATAGACATTCAAAAAAAATATGCCCTACCAGTGCAATTTTACTTGTCTGTGGGATCACTGACGGCAAGAAAGAATGTCAAAAGCATTCTGAAAGCTATGTGCTTACTAGCCCCTCGAGATCGAATACCATTGGTCATCGTGGGTAGCGGACAACAAGCAAAAGATCTGAAAAAATTTGCAATAGAAAATAAACTGGAAAAGCTAGTACATTTTGTTGGGCAAATTGAAAGTGATGAACTTGGTGCCTTCTATCAGCTATCCTTCGCCTTAATCTACCCGTCCTATTATGAAGGATTTGGAATTCCAGTCGTCGAATCATTACAGAACAAGAGACCCGTCATCACGTCAAACACGAGTTCCCTGCCGGAAGCGGCTGGACCCGGGGCAATTTTCATTGATCCCAAGAGCCCCAAACAACTAGCACATAAAATGTCTCTTCTCCCGGCAGACACCGATCTCTATAACAAATTGGCGGAGGCGGGTTACGACCATTCCTTACAATTCAGTAAGGAGAATATCTGCAAAAAACAAATGGAAATTTATCGAAAGCTGGCATAAAAAAGTCGAAAGCAACGTGCTTTCGACTTCATTTTTTACGAGGCTTTGCAATTGGTTTTCTTAAGAAGATTGGTGTAAAACTGCAACAGATATTCACTTCCGAGTGCCTCTTCTTTGTTAGTTCTTGATGTCTAATTACTAAGGTCTCATGAACTAGCGCTCCTTTTCGATTTAAGATCACTTAAATCGAACACGGAATAATTACAATTGGTGTAAACCTTGGGTACGGTGCAACACTTTAGTGCATACGTACATAATCACGACAAATATATATAACTTTCTTTAATATGAAGGGAGATTATGGATTTTTTTTGTTTTTGATTAAAGAATAAGGCCGGCAATCAACACTACCGGCCCCTGATCTGCTTTCTATTTTAATCTAAAGAATCCTCTGACAGAAGAACAGTCTATTCCATTTAGATGGATTTTTATATTATAACTGGCTCACTCAACGAACCAAAACCATCTTCCTCGTTGCCGTGAAACCCGGTGTATCCAATTGATAGTACACCACTCCATGCGAATTCAGTTCAGACTGTCTCACCGTCTCCTGCTGATAGCCCTGATTATAATCTCCGTCGATTACCTTGAGCAGTTTACCTGTCACATCGTAAATCGTCAATTTAGCACGGGTTGGCTCTGGCAAATAAAATCCAATTACTGTCTCCGATCTAAATGGATTAGGCCGGTTTTGGTATAAGGCAAATCCATCTTGTGAGATACGGTCCCGAGT
>JABDLW010000878.1 GCA_013001805.1 Saprospiraceae bacterium
ACCCCATTCTCACGGGCAATCGCAGGATACTTTATATTCTTATAGATAAACTCAAGCATTTTTTTGTCTGCACAAGCTTTCTTGGCATTGTTGTCACCAGCTTCGTTTTCACAACCTGGAAACCGGGGCATTTGCTCTACCACTTTAAAAATTTCCTCCACTTTAGGTTCTGGTGGCGGTGGTGGGGGTGGCGGTGGTGGCGGTGGTGCTTCGGGCTCTGGTGGAGCTTCTACAATAGATTCTTCTTCGACCGATTGATCCACGAATTCAGGTTCTTCCTCTTCGAGAATTTCTTCTTCCGGTACTTCCTCTATCACCGGTGGTGGTGGAGGAGGCGGAGGAGGTGGTGGTTCAGCGGTCCGTGGTGGCTCAATCTCAATGTCGTCTTCCAGTGCCAGCGCATCTTCAGGAATGTAGATCTCATCTTCCCGCTGAGTCCAACTAAATGCGAGTAGCGTCAGGCCCAAAGCGGCAGCAAGACCAAAATTAAAAAGTGGCCCACTAAAGTTAAAAACATCGACATCGGGATATTTTGCACGTCCCTGGAGGGGCGATGCCCACTTCTTGCCCTGGTACTTTTCGGCAAGATCTTCCAGCGATTTCTTTCCCACCATATTCTTGAACACCAGAATTATGCCCAGAACCAGGAGGAATATACCTAGAAGTGCCAGTAACAGGGTGCGTCCATCAACGGATATATCCATAATTTATTTTTTTAAGAATAAGTAAACAAAAACTGTCCCTGCAATAGAGCCACTAATATTAGCAATAATATCAGGAATTTCAAAAGATCGATCTGATAAAAAGTAATATTGTATAGACTCTAAAGCGACTCCATAGACTGCACAGATGATTATTATCAATGCCCAAATCTTAAATTTTGTTTCGCGGAAAATATCGCCAAGGCCTTTGGCCAGCAATACCGCTAGAACGAAATAAAGTCCGAAATGAGCGATTTTATCGATAGGAAGTACCAACTGCCACCCCACTTTTGGGATCGAACTACCTGGCATTACCGAAAGGATAAAGATCAACAGAGCCCAGAATATTGAGCCGCGATATTTCCTCACAAAATGCAATCTATAACTAAGATGTCAGAATTCCCCATTGTGGTGTATCGTCCACTTATGTAGTGATGAGTTTTTCATATTCCGAGGCACTAAGCAGGCTATCCAGCTCCGTCGGGTCACTGAGATCGATTTTGATTATCCAGCCGGCACCATAGGCATCTTCGTTAATCACAGCGGGGTTATCTCCCCCGGACTCACTGAGCTCTTCATTAAATTCGATAACGGTACCTGAAACCGGCATAAAGAGATCAGATGTGGTTTTTACAGCCTCAACGGTACCAAATATTTCGTCCTTGTCAATCTTCTCACCCACGGTATCGACTTCCACATATACCAAATCGCCCAATTCTCCCTGGGCAAAGTCAGTTATCCCAACAATGGCAATGGTTTTTCCCTCTTGAGAAGCTTCTGTGTCGATTTTGATCCATTCATGTTCGTTGGTATACTTCAATTCTGCAGGTACATTCATTTCTGTTCGGACATTATTTCTTTTGATCAATAAAATTCTTTAACCATTTGCTGGTTACTGACTTTGGCCTTTCCAATGGCAGGCCGAGCGCCCGACTCCAGCACAAAGCCGATAAGACTCCTAAAGCTCGTGATACGCCAAATAAAACAGTATAAAAGGTGAATTCTTTAACCCCAAAGTGAACAAGTATTGAACCCGAATGTGCGTCGACATTTGGCCATGGATTTTTAACTTTTCCTAAACCCTCCAATATGGGTGGTACGACTTCGAACAGCTTCCACACTACCTGTACGATCTCCGAAGACGCCAGGTGCTTTTCAGCAAATAGTCTTTGTGCCGTAAATCTTGGGTCTGGTTCCCTCAATACCGCGTGGCCATAGCCGGGAATGACCTTTCCTTCATCCAATGTTCGATTTACGAAAGCAGCAATTTCTTCTTTGTTTGGATTGGGTTTTCCCAGGCTATCAAGCATCTCAAAAATCCACTTGATCACCTCCTGGTTTGCCAGGCCATGAAGCGGACCGGCCAGAGCTGTCATCCCTGCTGCAAAAGACAGATATGCATCAGAGAGGGTAGAACCAACCAGGTGGGTAGTATGCGCAGAGGCATTCCCACCCTCATGATCAGCGTGAATCGTCATGTAAAGACGCATATAGTCATAAAAATCAGCCGTGTCATTTCCAAGCATGTGGCCAAAATTCGCCCCCCAATCCAGTTTTCCATTAGCCTCAATATGGTGATTATCGTGAAAGGATCTCCGGTAAATGTAGGCTGCAATACCGGGCAATTTCGCAATGAGATCCATGGCATCCTCATACGAAGCATCCCAATAATCGTCCTTAGCCATACCCTCAAAGTATTTGCTGGCAAATACACTTCCTTTTTGCAGGGAGAGCACTCCAATGGTAAATTGAGTCATGGGATGCGTGTCCTTTGGAATGGAATCAAGTGTTTTGAACTTATACTCAGGTATCGCACTACGCCTTGCCCATTCATCAGATAACCAGGCTACCTCTTTCTCATTTGGCAATTCTCCAACTAACATGAGCCAGAACAACCCTTCGGGAAGTGGCTCCGTACTTCCATTTATTTTGGGCAAATGCTCACGTAAATCAGGTATACTATATCCTCTAAACTTAATACCCTCAATGGGATCAAGATTAGATGTCTCCCAAATCATGCTTTTGACTCCCCGCATACCACCAAACATCTGTGCAACAGATACCTGATCCACAAGCTCCTGACCATTTGATTTTATTAATGCCCTTAATTCACTTTTTAATGTTGCTGACTTCTCGCCAAACTTTTGTTTTAACTGATCCATTTAATGTTTCAATACTTGAAATGATCCCCCATTTTGCGGGGCTGTAAATATACATATTTACCAAGGCCTCAGCGAATTTCTTTGGACCAAAAAACAACGGAGATGTGGTTGATACCATCAATAAAATGGCAAAATTTTGACTATACCATCATGTACCCCTATACCCGATCTTGCTTTAAACAGGCAGACAGCAACCTTCTATGGCCAGGATCGGAACACCGACCCGGTGCTTAATATGATGCCATCATCCACTAACGTGAGTTAAAACTTTTGTCGAACTTGCATCACTAAAGCGAAAATTCTACGAATGCTTCTGGTACGAAATATCCTGATAAGTGATGATCTTTTTTCCCGTAAGTTCACTTGCAACCTATCGGCATGTAAAGGTGCTTGTTGCTGGGAAGGAGACTACGGCGCTCCTCTGGAAGAGGCGGAAATTGCCGTATTGGATGAAATTAGGGAAAAATTACGCCCATTTTTAACCTTTGAAGGTAATGAGCACCTGGATAGGGTGGGTACCCACACTTTGTATTCAAAGGAAAACCTGGTGGGTACACCTCTGCTGGGAAACTCCGCATGTGCTTATCTCACTTATGATGACAATGGAATCGGACAATGTGGTATCGAGAAGGCCTTTCGATCGGGAGTTACCGGTTTTCAAAAGCCTATCTCCTGTCATCTATATCCTGTGAGACATAGCAAAATAGAAAAGGTCCAATTTGAAGCACTTAATTATGAAGATTGGAGCATCTGCAAGGCTGCTTGTGCGCTGGGAAAATCCTTGAAGATGCCTGTTTACCGATTTGTCAGAGAGGCCATAATCCGCAAATTTGGATCCGATTTTTATGCCGAGCTTGAGGCTTTCGACGAACAATCACATTGAATTAATTATAATATATAAAGGCGGGTCTTTTAATGTGCTGCCGACAATATTATTTGATTTTCAAGGCTAATCTTTTACATTTGCAGTGCTTTTTAAGAGGCTGCCGTTTCCCAAATGAGAATTTTGTTTTTGGTAGCCGTTTTCAACTTCATAATCAGAGACTTAAATAGCACGTTATTTTTCATATGTGAGGAGAACCTCAGTATATCGACCGAAAGCAAAAGAAAAATTGTCACTAAGTCGTTCACTATTAATCAAAATTTTCTTAGAAGATGGCTTTAATTGGTAAGATTCGAAATCAAAGTTGGCTGCTAATGGTACTTATTGGATTGGCCTTACTTGCATTTCTTATGATGGACAGCCTCGGCCAGGGGCTTGGTGGAGGACAAATGCCACCGGTGGTTGAAGTAGACGGCGAAGAAGTGGATTGGGTAGAGTTTCAAAATGCAGAGCGAATTCTGTATACGGGATCTGCAGCCGATGTGTTTAGCCGTCGAAATTACCTTTACAATTATTTCGTGGACCGGGCAATCATCAATGAGGAAGCCGAAGCAAATGGACTGAGAGTGCCAACGGAAGAGTTGATGGACCTTCAGTTTGGCAACAATTTAAGCTCTTTAATCCAGCAGCGATTTTCAGACCCGCAAACCGGAGCAGTGGATCGAACCCAACTCAATTCTATACGACAAAGCATCGATCAGGGTCAACTCACACCCAGTCTGAGAGAGCTTTGGGCTTATCAAGAGAAAGAAATTATAACCGAAAGATTGACCAACAAATTGACCAACATTGTAAGCAAAGGGCTTTACACACCCACCTGGATGGTTGAAAAGACCAATGCAGATCAATCGGTTCGCACAGACTTTCTTTACGTCAGAATTCCCTACGAAGAAGTGCCGGAAAATGACGTCACTGTCACTGATTCCGATTTGAAAGCTTACTTGCAGCAACACCAGAGCGAGTACACCAATCCCGAGCAACTACGCACCTTAAACTTTATTGAATTTCCCGTACAGCCCACAGCAAAAGACACCGCTGATTTACTCGAAAACATTAACAACCTTATAGAGGAATTTAAGGTTACCGATAACGATACCCAGTTCGTTGAAAACAACTATGGAAGTATTGATTTTGCCTATGTGAAACGCCCGGCAGTCAGCCCGGCTATAGCCGATTCCGTCTTTCAACTTCCGGTAGGTAGCGTACATGGACCATATATAGAGGGGAATGCCTATAAGGCTGTCAAAGTTTTAGATAGAATGGTTGTTGCAGATTCTGTTCATGCCCGTCATATCTTGAGGAGGGCTCAAACCTTAGAACAATATCAAGCAGCACAAAAAACAGCAGATAGTTTGGTTGCACTCCTGAATAGCGGTGAGCAAACCTTCGATTCACTAGCGTTAAATTTTAATCAAGGTTCGACTTCAGTCACACTCAACGGTGGTGATTTAGGCAACATAGGATTGGGTGGCTTTGTCAAACCGTTTAACGATCTGGTATTCTTCGATGCTGAGTTAAATAAAGTGTACTCGGTGATTACTGAATTTGGAGTACATGTGGTCGAAGTCTTGGATCGAACCTATGAAACTAACGAAGAAGGGGTCCAGCTGGCATATCTAAATACGCCAATTGTCCCATCGGAAACCACCCAGGACAGCATCTATGATTATGTTTTGGATTTCGTAGAAAAAAACCGGACTCTTGACGATTTGAAATCCGCTGTTGCAGGTTCGCCTACTTTATCCATCCAGGTATCCAGCCCGGTAAAGGAAAACGATTTTACTTTGACGACACTTGGATCAGGACAGACAAGTCGGGATATGATCCGATGGGCCTATGATCCGGCCACTGAAGTCAATGCCGTGTCTCCGGAAGTATATATCTTTCAAGAGCCCACTTTGTATTATAACAAGGCATATGTCGTTGCTTCTTTGGGATCGATCATTCCTAAGGGCCCTTCTGATCTTGAATCGGTCAGATCCACCATCGAAGGATTAGTCAAGAACGAAAAAAAGGCAGATTTGCTGCTGAAAGAACTAGGTAATCCGACGGATCTTGCCTCGGTGGCGACTTCGTATGGGATCTCCATTGATACAGCCAAAGGAGTAAACTTTCTTACAGATTTCATTTCCAATCTTGGTGAAGAACCCAGTGTTGCTGCCTATGCCAAAACTGCTCCCCTAGACCAGGTTTCAAAACCCATCAAGGGTGTAAGAGGCGTCTATTTGATCAAGCCAATCAACCGTACAGAACCCAATGCACCTAATATTGCTACATTGCGTAGTTCATACACCAATCAGATGGCAACTCAAACTAAGGCAGGCCTGATTCAAAGTCTTAGGAAAAATGCTGATATAAGGGATCGGCGATATACCTATTATTAGTCTATTATTAATGAGATCTTTTGGACCCGCAATTCAGAAGTCCAATCGTTATTTTAATTACCTGGCCGGCGGATTAGGAAGCATGTCTAAGTGGAAATATTGGGCTCTAAGATCAATTATTAATCGCTTTTTTCGTTAATTAACCATGAAACTTCTAATTCCCTTCCTCATTGTGCTGTTGATAGGTGGTTGCTCACCCGTTAAAGTGGTGGAAATCAAGGATGAGATTGGTGAGGTGGTTGAGCGCTATCAAATTGATAAGAAGACTGGCCAGAAACAGGGCCTATACGAACGTCTGAATGAGAAGATGGTAACGGAAACAGCTTCTTACCAAAATGACACTCTTGATGGTGTGCGAATTTTGTATAACCGGGATGACGGTCAAAAGGAGATTGAAGAGCATTATAAAATGGGCGTATTTCACGGTCCATATTTGACATATCATCCCGATGGCACTATAAAATCCGAAGGCCAATATGAAAATGGCACTATGGAAGGTGCCTGGAAAAGATATTACCTCAACGGTCAATTGATGGAAACTGTCACCATGCACAATAACCAGGAGGATGGTCCTTTCATTGAATATTGGGAGACTGGTAAAATCAAGGCCGAAGGCTCCTATATCGACGGTGACAATGAACAAGGAGAGCTAAAGCTCTATAACGAAGAGGGCATTCTCGAAAAGATCATGTCATGTGATCGAGGAATATGTCACACTACGTGGAAGAAGGAAATGTTGGAGAGCCAATGAAAATTTTTTATTCACTACTATTTTTCACCACTGTTCTTTCTCCGATAGTTTATTCTCAGGTGGGTGGGTCCTCGATTTATACTTTTTTAAATTCTTCATCTTCGGCCCGGGCAACAGCTTTGGGAGGCACGATAATCACTGATCCCGGTTCCGACCTGGCATTAGCTCTGGAAAATCCAGCTCAGCTAAATGAGCAAATGAATGGACAGATAAGCTTCCAGCATCAATTTATTCAACTAGGCATTCAATCCGGTTATGTGGGATTTGGTAAATTCATTCCCAGTAAAAAAATAATGACTCACGGTGCTATAAAATATATCGGATACGGCACTTTCGAGCAGACCGATGAATTTGGAAACCAGATTGGCGAATTTAAAGGCAACGAGGTTTCTCTACAATTAGGCGCTTCATATCAAGTATACGAAAAGCTACATATCGGAGCTAATGTGAAGTTTATCCAATCTTCGCTCGATGTTTATCGCTCCTCCGGTATGGCCCTTGATCTCGGAGCGTTATACATAGACACAGCCAGTAACTTTACGGTAGGTCTGGTCATAAAACAAATGGGTAGTCAGCTGACTAGCTACGAGGATACACGCGAAAATCTTCCACTTAATGTACTGGTGGGAATTTCAAAAAGACTCAAGCATCTTCCATTTAGACTCTCTCTTACCTGGCACCACCTAAATAAGTGGAATCTCCTCTACGATGATCCCAACTCCCAGGAAGGCGGGTTTTTCGGGGGTTTCCAATTATTAGAAAACGAAGCTACTAAGACCGACAATTTTTTTAGACATATTATTTTTGGCGGAGAGATGTACCTTGGCAAAAAGGAATTACTCAGTCTTCGCGTCGGATATAATCACCAGCTCAAGCAAGAGCTCTCGGTAACCAATCTGAGATCTCTTACGGGTATTAGTCTCGGCTTTGGCTTTCGGGTGAAAAAGTTCCAATTTGATTATGCTACGGTTAGGCGACATTTTGGAGGTAGTAGCCATCATCTGGGATTAAGTACCAATTTGCGTTACTTCACCGGAAATGGGATCCTATAGCCCTGGTCTACATCCATTTATAACGGGATGTTTCCACTTTATAAAGTACAAAGTTCTTGATCCGCAAAGCCTGCTCCAGCTGGATGTAGGGAATTTTAATATCCCCACTAGCGGTATGAAGTAAAAGGGTGGACAGAGCCTTCCTGCGCTGATAGGGGCTTTGTCGGATCTGTACGCCCTGCACTTTGCGCAAAAGTAGCGCTCTATTCATACGTTCAAAGACTCCATATTTGGTCAACAGAGAATCGCTGTTAATGTAATATCTCCATTTCCTTTGCAGGTAAAATTGAAATATGCCGATCACTACCAACCAGGTCAGTGACAAGGCAAGCCAGCCAAGTTGTTGGCTGAGAAAGGTTAATGCCAGGAAAAATAGTGAGGGGATGAGACTTAAATAGATAAATCTTCTGATAAAAAAACTATGATGGATCTTATGGCTATTATTTACTAAAGTGTCAACTGGTCGGGAAAAATAGCGTTCCAGAATAATTTTGAGATGCTCCCGTGGTACTCCGGGAACCGTCATGCTCGTTTTACTACTGCCAGAAGAACTGGAGGCCTGGTAAAATCTTAATTGCACGATTCGGAACAGATCTCTTATTGGATTCGATACCCATCTTATTATCTGGATCTTTTGGTCTCGCACTGCTTGTTCACGAATATTCAACAGGCCAGATTCAAGTCGATATCCATCCTTGCTTTTCCAAAGCTTTAGATTATAATAACGCAGTATGGTGTACACCAACGTACCAAAAAAAGAAAGTATAAGTATCACAATAAAGAGACCCAGGCCATATACCAGAACATTATCCATGAGCTGTTCGGCAACGCTGTCAAATTGATCTACATACTTAGCCCCCAGGGAATCGCTGATACGGTCTCTTAGTCCCAGCAAAAATGCCAAAATAATACCGGTAGTGCGAAAATGATTTTGGCTAATGCCAACTCGCAACAGATCACCGATCTCCAGATTTAGCATCAGACGGGATGAATCTTCTTCTTTGGTATTGGGTATTACCTGATGTCCCCTCCTGGCCAGAATAAACTGTCTTAATTCTTTTGCCTTATCGATCTCCAGAGCAGTAAATTCAAACTCTTCCTTAGACGAGCCGGCCGTATCAATTTTTAATCTGGCGACATGAAAAATCTGATGTATGAGATTTTGCTCAAATGATATTGTTTGAATTCTATCGAAGGGAATATCCAATTTAACTCGGGTGAATACGCCACTATTTACATGCAATTTGTCCCCTTCAATAAAAAAATAAAACCGATAATATCGCCAAATTGAAAAAATAACCACTAATGTCGTAACAATCCCCACAAGAATTTTTGCCCGTTCGGGAGACAAAAAATTTGACTGGAAAATCAGTATCAATATAAAGGGCCACCAAGTTCGAATCAACGATTTGATAATAGAGAAAATAATAAGAAGTATGGCTATAGGGGCTTGCCTGGTATGCTGACTATACCAGACAACCTCATTCTTCTTCATCATCATCGCTAATTTTACCGATAATATGTTCTTTCAGAGCAAAAGCGACATCCGGCGTAAGCCCGGGTATGACCAAATCACTGGAAGAACCTCCAGCAGTGAAGATCCTGAGTTCTACTAGGCCTATCATATTATCGATCACGCCCTTGATTATTTCACAATGTTGCACGCGGCTGAAAGGAATTG
>JABDLW010000892.1 GCA_013001805.1 Saprospiraceae bacterium
TTCAAGTGGTGTTGCCATTAACGGAAAACTTCACCTTTCGCCTGGTGGATTCTGCCGGAAACGTCCTTTTTTCACACTATCAGATTTTTGGAGAAAATCAAGTAAACCTAAGTCACCTGAAGGCAGACAAATATTTTGTCGAAATTTCATCAGATAAGGGCAAGATTGTCGAGAAAATAACTAAGACCTAGTTTAGCATCATATCTGATATTGGCCTTATGCCATCAGTTTATTTTGGCGAAACCGCACTCGGTGGCCCGTCAGCGCATTAGGTAAGCCGCTGTCTCTCTCACTTTCCAATGTCATTCAGCCTTTTAGCACCTCATTTCAGGACGAAACTCAAGGCTTTCCAGGTTGTACTACTCTGAACGAGTAGAGTATATACTCCTGGTGGTGATCCGGTTAGGTCAATGTGCTTGGCATAAGCGCCCGTAGATGTTTCATGATCACTATAGACCAGATTGGCTTGTTCATCGTATATCCTGACTTGAATATCGGTTGGATCACGAGGTTCAACAATGATGTTAAAATTGCCAATATTGGGGTTGGGAAAAAGAGAAACTTTAAGTGAGTGTTCCAGGTTCGCCGGGTCGAAGTTCAGTTGATCTAAATTTTCAACCACGGTGATTTTCTTTTCAATTACTGAGATGCAACCTTCTTTATCTGCCCGGAGTCGCACCAGGTGATCTCCCAAGCTATTGAAAATGAGGATAGCCTGATTTAAATGAGTTGCGGTGACCAGGCCTCCGTCGACCTCCCAATAAATCTTGTCGGGTATTGGCCAGGATATTTCAACCGCACTGGTTGGTTCATTTAAAACCGCCATTGTTGGCATCAAGAAATTGGCATGAAACACATTTTCGCTGAAATTGACGTCAAATTGCCCGGAATCGGAGCAGCCTCTGTGGTCTCTGCCGGTGACTTTATACCGACCCTCCTGAGAAATCTCTACAGTGTTTTCGACACTATACAAAAATCCATCCCGATACCATTCGTATGTCAGAGAAGTGTCGGAGAGTCTGATCGGGATGGTTTGACCCTGGCAGTATATGGCGGTGTCAAAAGGAGGTAAATCCAATACAATGGCTTCTGGCGCAGTCAGAGAAATAACTTTGTGGATTGAACAATAGGGACCCTCTTTAATCTCCAGTTCATAACTACCTGCCCCCAAACGGCCTAACTGTGATCCGGTGGGACCATGTGACCATTGCCACTGGTAATGGCCGGTATCACTGGCTATTTCCAATTGGATAAAACCGTCCTGACTATTGTGGCAGGAGGGATGTAGAATTTCCTCTGTATCAAAAACAGTTGTAGAGTCCTCAAAAGTCAGTAGAACGTCGAGTGAATCAAGGCACTCAAACCTGCTATCCCGAAAATAGACCCGGTGATTTCCGACCCTTAGCTTATCAAAGCTTCCTTCAGGCTGCCAATTCGAAGCCTTATGCAGACTATACTCAATATCCCTGGCAACAGATGCAAAAGCCTCAATAGCTCCATCAGATGCGCGGCATGACGAAGGACGGATGGTAGCTGTGTTGACACTCAATTTTTTTAATGCCTCAACTGAAAAAGTGCGATACGGGTATATGCAACCATCTGCCAATCGTACCTGAATATTATACTCCCCAGGGGAGACTTGAAAAAGTTGGGTTTTTTCGTACCAGGTTTCGTTCTGATTAATTTTGAATGCTATAGCGGTGGAAGACGGAATGATTTCGATTGAGCCAAATTCCTTACCGCAGTAAGCGTCTTCAATTCGGACCATTAGGGAAGTATCGGTAAGTGAGCTTCCCAGCTGAAAATTACCGATAAATGAAGCGCAGGAAGAATCCTGAGTCTGAAAATACACCAGATAGTTTCCGCCGGGAAGATTGTTAATGCTCTCACTAAACCATGGCCCATTGATATTAAGAGCAATCCTAAAATCGTCATTTAAATTGAAGATTTGACCATCCGCCTGGTTACACCCTGAAGGGTGAGAGACATCGACCTCAGGTGTATACGCAAGGCTGATCGTGACCGGATCAAGAAGTAAATTGCAACCTGAATTCGGATCCGAGACCAGTGGTTGATAATCTCCTTCGGAGAGATTTGAGAACCGGGACTCCTTTTGGAAGGTCTGTCCCTGATCAATACTAAAAAGCAATGAATCGTGTGCAACATTTTCACTTGTAATTATTATCTCAGAATTTGGTTCGCAGTGATTTCCTTGATTTATTGAAATTTGAAACAAATCTTCGCTTAGGCTGGCACAAATGAATTGAGCGATAAAAACCGAATCAGAGGCGTGGCATGTATTAGCATCCCAAACCTCCACAGAATAATACTCTCCTGCAGCCAAATCACTAATCTGTACTATCGTATCTCCGGTAGACCACAGCACGCTATAAGGTTTCGTTCCACCAGAAATTTCTACAAATGCAGATCCAGCAGCCATAGCTGTTGCATCGATACCTGAAAGGTTCACTTGCAAGGGGTCGGGCGAGTGCAACTCAAACGTTTGTGTACTTTGGCATCCGGACAGATTTGTTAGAGTCACTTGATGTTTGCCAGCAATTAAGTTTTGATAAGTCAATCCATGGCTACCGTCCTCCCAGGTAATCTCAGAAAGTAACTGACCCGATGTATCGATTTCCGCATATCCGTCAGCTGCTCCATGACAGCTTACATTTTTGAAAGATAATGGTAAGGTCAATATTGAATCACAATGGATTCCAACACAATTGCAGGATTCATCAATTTGATCATCGATTGTCATTAGATTGCCATCGTCACATTTTGATCCTAAATCCGGACAGCTGCTTAAGATGGTGACTATTGCACTGTCCTGGCATCCAGTTGCGTCAGTAACCGTGACGGAGTAAGTTGTCGAATCACCAGGAAGATGGCTGATGTCCTCGGTAACTGCATTGTTGGACCAGGCGTATGCATATGGCATAGCACCACCTGAAACAGTCAAATCTATAGCGCCATCTTCTGCCCCTGCAAGGGATTCGTTTGTAGTCTGAAGGTCTAAACTTAAGAATGGGATCTCGGGTACTTGCAGGAATGCTTGCTTTTCACATCCATTGGCGTCAGTAACCGTAGCGACATAAATCTTACTTGATAGGGTTTCCTTTGAAGATTCAGTGCTTCCATCATTCCATAAGAAAGTATATGGACTGGTTCCACCCGTGGGATGAAGCGAAATCGAGCCGTTATTCACGAGGCCACAGTGGTTAGGTGTGATGGTTTCATTGATTACTAAATCTCCGCAAGGC
>JABDLW010000848.1 GCA_013001805.1 Saprospiraceae bacterium
GAATAGGGTTTTATTGTAAGTATTGCATCGTCGGGGAGACAAATATATTCGGAATAGCAGCCCTGTTTGATATAGCTGGATCCAAAAACTTCATCACCGGGAATATATCGTGTCACCCCTTTACCAACAGCTTCAATTATTCCTGATAGAGAGGAGCCCAGGATCTGATTTTTGGGACCGGTTAAACCCATAATTATTCGGAAGGGAAGCCAGGGCAAAGGCGGTACATTAAAGCTTCGCATCCTGGCGTCACCAGAGCTCACAGTTGTCGCCAATATCTTGATGAGTACTTCATTGTTTTGTGGAAAGGGTTTAGGAATCTCCTCAATTTGGAGGACTTCGGGAGGACCGTATTTCCTGTAAATTGCTGCTTTCATTTCAATCTGTTATTTATTAGGACTTCACAATGTTTGATTTGATATTGATTATTATTTTTCCTTTGGCATGCCCCTCACTTAGGTATTGCATAGCCTGGGCTATCTGATTTAATGAATAGCGTCGATCAATAATGGATTTAATCTTTCCTTTTTTAAAGAGCATTTGTAGAAATTGTAAATCCCGATTGCTGGGACGCATCAACATGGCACCCATTTTTTGTGATCCAATTGCACTCAATAAGGGTCCTAATACTAAGGCTTGGAAAAATTGAGTGCCCGAGCCACCGGTCACGACCAGGGATCCATTTTTGGACAAGGCCCGCTGGTATTGAAAAATCGAGTGATTTCCGTTGGCAGCAAGAATTAAATCATAATGTGAACCATTCTTGGTGAAGTCTTCTCGAGTATAGTCAATGACGTAGTCGGCTCCGATGGCACGTACCAGTTCAATGTTTTTTGTACTGCAAACTGCGGTAACCTGGGTGTCATACGATTTGGCAATTTGGACAGCAAATGTACCTACTCCACCTGAGGCTCCATTGATCAGTACATGTTGTCCGGATTTTATTCTTCCTTTGTCGCGGAGGCCCTGGAGAGCTACTTGAGCAGCCACCGGAATTGCTGCGGCTTCCTCATAGGTTGCATTCGCCGGCTTCCTGGTCATTGCTTCTTCAGGTGCGCACACAAACTCGGCAAAAGCACCCCAGCCAAAACTTGACAGATCACCAAAAACGTCATCTCCAGGCTCGAAAT
Organism: Saprospiraceae bacterium; assembly: GCA_013001805.1. GTDB lineage: Bacteria > Bacteroidota > Bacteroidia > Chitinophagales > Saprospiraceae > JABDMH01. The sequence continues at coordinate 1,131 of JABDLW010000848.1, forward strand.
GCTTCACCTTTTTTCCAGTCTGCACCACCCGTCCGGCAAAATCATAACCCAGTTTAGTGTTTCGTGGCTTGTGTAGACCATAGAGCAGCCGGATAAATAATGGTCGACCTTTGAGGTCACTAAGATCACCGGCATTGAGCGAAGCAGCATGAACTTCCACTAATACTTCATTATCCCCGGGTGAAGGTTTGTCTATTTCCCCATATTGTAATACCTCAGGGAAACCATAGGTTTCGTGCATAATTGCCTTCATGATACTTCAGGCTCAATCCATTAGACAATTTGATTTTTCAATCTAGGAGGACGTTGAAATACCCAAATTGCGCTGATTTTTCCTACTATTAATTTATTATTTCAAAATCATAAGCCATTCTCATCGTTTCTGACTTCGTTGATCCTCAGTCAGTTACCGCCCGGTATCTTCCCCGTCCGTACCGGCACGGGCGGGCATCGTCTCGCCTCGTCAGAAAACGACGATTTACGGCTTCAGCAATCAACTTGAGTACTTCAACACCCTCCTAGGATTCTGAATTTCTTTCTTCTTTAGTTTGGCTACACATTGATACATAGCTTCTCGCAATGCCACTTCCCGTGGATCATTCATGCCATAGAAATCCATTTTGTTCGTGACATAGGCATAGCCAATTTGATTCTGCGGATCAGCAAAGGCAAAACTTCCACCTGATCCAACGAATCCAAATGCGGAGTCATTACTAAATCTAAATTGAGCGTCGGGTTTGGCAAATCCTCCCGAAGATCCAAGTGATTCCCATTTCATGACTTCGTCAAAAATTCCGTCTTCTGGTGGCGCAGTAAACTTACTGATGAATGCCAGTGTTTCCGGTGATATATCTAAATCATCCCCACCTTTTGCGAGAATGCCGTAAACTTTTGCCAATGCTCTGGCAGAACCAGCCCCACCGCCGGAAGGATTCTCATATTGTAATTCTTGTAAGGGATCTTGTACATCAGATACGATGGTTGAAAATGATTGGTTCATAAGTGAATTTCGACGGATCATTTGCCACACCAGACCTCTGGGAGGTTTACCAAGATTGAAAATCGCATTGAAGAGCTTGATCTTTTTTATAGTGGCAAAACGTTGTCGATCAAAATCCCTTGGTAATCCAATATGAAAATCAACCTTGAGAGGTTGAGTAATTTCCTCAGTAAAATATTGGCCCACAGTTCGACCCATTCTATCGATCCTCAGTACCAACTGTTGAATATAGAGTCCGATAGAGGCAGAGTGGTAACCGTGTTTCTTACCTGGTTGCCACATGGGAGTTACATTTTCCAGTATTCTTGATAAGTCCCTATGATTATTTAGTTCACTGGACATGATCTGGCGTCCTAAAAGTACTAAGCCGGCTTTATGCGTCACCAACTGTTCAACGGTGATTTGGTCCTTTCCATTCCTGGCGAATTCCGGCCAATAAGTGGCTACTTTTTCATTATAGTCCAGTAATCCCTCTGAATGCAGCTTTGCAAGCACCAGTAAAGTCATTCCCTTAGTGGTGGAAAAAACTTGAACGATTGTATTTTCTTCCCAGGGTTCTCTGGTCTTCGGATTTCGATATCCACCCCATAGGTCAACAACCTTTTTGCCCCGATGATAAATCGAACAGGCGGCTCCTAATTCACCGCGTTGCTTAAAGTTGTCAATAAAGGCTTCCTTAACCGGGCTAAAATCTTGACTTGTAAAACCTTGAATGTTTTTTCCTGGTCGTGAAAATAATGCTCCTTGCATCTTATTCTGTTTTAAATCTTTTGCTTGACAGAGTACTGGTCATTGACCATGTCATAAATGTCAAGGTTTTTTTAGT
>JABDLW010000899.1 GCA_013001805.1 Saprospiraceae bacterium
CATTATCAAGGTACTGGTGCATTGAGAGAACAGATTCCGGTGTATCAGGATTTTCTTCCGCCATGTAATCAGGGTTGTCCGGCGGGAGAGAACATTCAAGCCTGGCTGGCTCTGGTACAGGCTGGAAAAATGGAAGAAGCCTGGAGGGTGTTGACAAGAGATAACCCCATGCCTTCCATTCATGGCCGGGTCTGCTACCATCCTTGTGAAGACGCCTGCAATCGGAAGCAGGTGGACAGTACCGTAAGCATTCATGCGGTAGAGCGTTTTTTGGGTGACATGGCAATCGAGAAAGGTTGGCAACATCAGGTCGAGGCTCAACCATCGGGAAATAAAGTTCTAATTGTTGGCGCCGGACCAAGTGGTTTGTCGGCAGCATATCATTTATGCCGTCGCGGGCATGAAGTACATGTTTATGAGGCGGGTCCGGTGGCGGGCGGAATGATGCATTTCGGGATCCCTGCTTATCGCTTACCGCGAGACATTTTAGAAAGAGAGATAGATCTGATTGCCAAAATGGGCGTGCAATTTCACTATAATCACAAGGTCGAAGATCTATTGCAGGAAAAAGAAAAAGGTGGTTTTGATGCGGTTTTTGTAGCGGTCGGAGCACACATCAGCAAGAAAGTAGACATTCCGCAGCGTGAGGCAGGAAAAATTTTAGATGCCATTTCTTTTCTCAAAGAAGTGGAAAAAGGAGAAAGACCAAAGTTGGGTCGCCGGGTGGCCATTTACGGTGGCGGCAATACAGCCATGGATGCTGCCCGAACTGCTAAACGGCTGGGGTACGAACCATTAATTATTTATCGGCGGGATATGGAACACATGCCCGCGCATACCTTTGAAGCGGAAGAGGCGATGGCCGAAGGCGTCAAAATTAATTGGTTAAGAACGATCAAAGAAATAGACCATACCAGTTTTAAGGTGGAGGAAATGGAAATTGACGAAACCGGACGGCCGCAACCCACCGGCCGGTTTGAAACGTTGGAAGCTGATGCTCTCATACTGGCGCTCGGTCAGGACACCGATACATCTTTTCTAAAATCGCTTCCTGGTCTGGATATTAAGAGAGATGGAACGGTAGCTGTAGGATCAAATATGATGACTGGACACCCGGGAGTTTTTGCTGGTGGTGATATGATACCTGATGAACGTTCGGTGACCATTGCTACTGGTCATGGAAAAAAGGCAGCAAAATACATCGATGCCTATCTGAGAAATTTCGAAATAAGGAATATTCCAAAAAATCCGGTGGTGGGGTATGAAAAATTACATCTCTGGTTTAAGACCGAAGCTCCCCGGAAATTGGAAACAGAATTAAAAGTTGAAGAAAGAATAGGTGATTTTACTGAGATAAAAGCGGGACTAACTCAGCGAGAAGCCACCTATGAAGCAGCCCGCTGCTTATCCTGTGGCAATTGTTTTGAATGCGATGCCTGTTATGGCTCTTGTCCTGAAGATGCCATCATAAAATTAGGCCCGGGTAACAGATACAAATTTAATTATGATTTATGCACGGGGTGTGCAGTTTGCTTCGAACAGTGTCCATGCCATGCCATTGAAATGGTACCGGAAGCAGAGGGACAAATATATTTGAACAAATGATGAAGAAAGATCGATTTATAATGATGGACGGCAATGAAGCTACTGCTTATGTTGCTTACCGGCTTAATGAGGTTTGTGCGATTTATCCAATTACCCCTTCATCTCCCATGGCGGAACACGCCGATGTGTGGGCGGCTAAAGGAATTACTAATATATGGGGTAATGTGCCCCAGATAGTGGAAATGCAAAGTGAAGCGGGAGCTGCTGGAGCGGTGCATGGGGCTTTACAAGCCGGTGCCCTCACTACCACCTTTACAGCATCTCAAGGTCTAATGTTGATGTTGCCCAACATGTATAAAATTGCCGGTGAACTTACCTCGGCAGTTTTTCATGTGGCGGCCAGATCACTCGCTGCACAGGCTTTGTCCATTTTTGGAGATCATACTGATGTCATGGCGGCACGAACCACCGGCTTTGCCATGGTCGCTTCGGCATCAGTGCAGGAAGCTCACGATATGGCATTGATTTGCCAGGCAGCGACATTAAAAACACGAATTCCGTTTTTACATTTTTTTGATGGTTTCAGGACCTCCCATGAAATAAATAAAATCAAGCTGATTCCCGACGCGGTAATTCGAGCCATGATTGACGACCGTTATTTGTATGCTCACCGGGATCGTGCGTTGAGTCCGGATCACCCCTTCATTCGTGGTACCGCACAAAATCCCGACGTATATTTTCAAGGACGGGAAACGGTCAACAAATTCTATCTGGATGCACCAGCGGTCGTGGAAAAAATTATGAACGATTTTGGGGATCAAACAGGAAGATCCTATAAATTATTTGAATATACCGGACATCCAGAAGCTGAGCAACTAATTATATTGATGGGATCGGGGGTTGACACTGCCAAAGAAACAGCTGCATATCTCAATAAGCAGGGCCGTCGTGCCGGTGTTCTGCAAGTGCGACTTTTCCGTCCCTTTTCCATGCAGCATTTTTTAAAGGCTATTCCAAAAAGTGTGCGGCAGATTGCTGTCCTTGACCGGACGAAAGAAATAGGTGCCACGGGAGAACCCTTGTATTTGGACGTCATAAATGCATTTTTTGAAGCGGGATCAGCAGATGGTCACCACATTAGTAAAATAATCGGCGGACGTTATGGTCTGGGTTCAAAGGAATTTACACCAGCCATGGTGAAAGGTGTGTATGATCATTTGGCCAGGGAGGATGCCAGCAATCATTTTACGGTGGGTATCGACGATGATGTTACTC
>JABDLW010000021.1 GCA_013001805.1 Saprospiraceae bacterium
GTATGTGATTCGACCAGGGTATTAAAGCTGGTCCATTGCTGACCCGATTCCTTGACATACTGTCTGTCATCAAGACAGATGCGGCAATGGTTTTCCCGATAATTCAGGACGGAATATCGTGTACCACAAGTACAGCAAATATTTGATTTCTCCCCATCAGGAACAACCAGTCTATTCCTCGTAATGGAGTATCCTGAATTCCATGGAATGGTGACTGTATCCTTGGTGTAAAATAATCCTGGATTTATTCTGGATGATTTCTGTATATGCTTTTTATTCTTCATGATTATAGGTCTTCGCAATAAAAATATTTTTTTTTCAAAATGAGTCATACATCGAATAGCTTGGAGCTTGTCCAAAATGAAACCGGCTCACTTATACGGAATAGCAATTGGTCGCATTGGAGCGCCACTGGCCCCTCTGAGTTTTAGAGATGCGGCGATGAAGGCAAATGTATAAATAGAGTCTGCCGCTAGATCTTCCAGATACATCTGCTCAATAAACATCACACCCTTCTCAGCTAGCAGATAAGTGTGTACAGGTACCCAATTGTCCTTGCGTTCCGGGGGAAAAGCCTCAAAACTGAGATTATCGGCTCCGAGCAGCATGATCTCTTTTTCTTCGACCAGCCATTTCACCGCTTCCAAATTTATCCCTGGATATTGATGTAAATACTCTGTAGCATTGTGATAGAGCCTTGCCTGACCGGTTCGGATCAGTACTACATCTCCTTTCTGCACCGACACGTTTTGCATCGCCAATGCGCCCTTAAGATCACTGGCATTGATCCGATAATTCTCCGGTAGACTTTCTAATCCCTTGTAGGCTAATATGTCGATCATTACACCCCTTGCCACAATTGGTGGGATGGTTTCAGCACCCGATTTTTGCCATCCCTTATCACCCAGATATTCCGCTGATGCATAGCCATTCCAAATTTTCCCATTCAAGCCAAAATGGTTTAAAGCATCAATGTGTGTTCCCATGTGTGTATACATCGATATGGCGTCACCAGTGTAACTCACTTTGCTATTCATCTCATCCCCCATTCCGTTTGGGTCATCGACCACCGTGCCATGAGGAGTGTGAGTCAGCCAATACTGGTACGGTGGATCACCCAGCAAATGAAAACTTGGCATACCGACAAAATAGTCCACGCTTAAATCATAGATCTGTCCAGTACCAACGGCAGACAAGGCAAGCAGCCGGGAACTGTCCGTCATCAAATTAAGCGTACCGATCTCATCTTGTGGGCCCCATGGGCTCTTTCCCACTACCTCTGCATATTCCTGTGGATAGACGCATACTACCGTGAGTAAAGCCATGACCAAAAGTTTAAATTTCTTTTCCATTGTTCTGTTTTTATGGTTAATAAATTGGAACAAAGAAATCGAGAACAGGAGAGAAAAAAATTAACCTACATTAAGACTTCAAATCACTTTTCATCTTAGATAGAAACTCAGGGGTTATGCCAAGGTAAGAGGCGATGTGTTTTTGTGAAATGCGCTGTTCTGCATCCGGATACTTTGCAATAAAGTCCAAATACCTTTCTTGAGCAGTTTTGGAAATCATGTGCATTACTCTTTCTTGCTGACTGATAAAGGCATTTATATGCAGGATCCTCCAGAATCTCTCCAACTTAGGTATCTCCAGGAGAAGCCTCTCCATCTCGTATTTGGAGAGCGCAAATGCTTCAGTATCCTCCAGGGCTTGCAGAAAATAAGTTCCAGGTTTCTGGCTATGAAAACTATATAAATCAGAGACCCACCATTCTTCTTTAGCAAATAGCGTATTCTTTTCATATCCTTTTTCGGAGATATCAAAAAGCCTGATTAATCCCCTACTCACAAAATGGGTGTACTTACAAATCTGGCCACGCTGGATTAAGTACTCCTCTTTGGAGTAAGTCTTTAAAACCAGTCTTGTTGTGAATAGTTGAAACTCCCCATCATCTAATTGTATGTGTCTTCCCAGATTTCTTTTTAGACGATCGTACATATATGGTTTCGTGCTTGTTTCTTCTATCGAAAAATGGTGAATAATAAATCATTTATGATCCAAACCCATATCGAGACAAGTAAATCACTGAGGCGTAATGATAATTAAATCTAGCATGAAATTAAAATCTATCCGTCGCTTTAGGAATCAAAAACAAGCCTATGCAGACAGCAATTAAACTGTTTCTATGAGGGATCAGATCCTCTTCCGGAAACTGCAAAAGGTAAAGTTTTGAAGGATGGTAGAAGGAGTCTCATGATCCATAGTAATGCACTCCAATTTCACAAAATACTTGTCCAGACGTTGTGTCAATTCTTGCTCGGAATATCGCCTCACCTCCATACCACTGCACATCTTTGGGCCTAATGCAGAGAAAGTTCCAATTACCAAAATACCGTCAGGCCTCATACTTTGATAAGCTGTCTCCAGGTAAGTAGAAATTTCCTCCTCCCGGGTTAAAAAATGAAACAATGCCCGGTCGTGCCAGACATCATATTTTTCCGTAGGTTGATAATTCGTTGCGTCTGCCACGATCCATTTCAATCCGACTCCCCGACGACCAAGTCTCGATTTTGCTCTTTTTAGTGCAGGTTCTGAAATATCCAGGAGGGTAATATCACGATACCCCAGGTCTACTAGTCGGTCCACCAGTAAGCTATCCCCAGCACCCATGTCGATGATCTTAGCGGTAACTGGCAGGTTAAGTTTCTCAATAAACGATAGGGACGTTTCCGGCTGCAGTTCATACCAACTTAGATCCTTCTGGTTGGTAGTTTGATATATGATCTCCCAATGCTTTTTGCGAACAAAATCTTCCACAGCATGCACTTTTATAGCTTTGAAATAGGATGTAACTTACAAAATCGTGGTTGTTAATGGGGTGACGGTGGTCATCCTATCTGAGATGAATAATTCTTTTATCTTGCAAACAATGACACCGAAAGGATCTGATCATATTAACGCAGAACTCATGTTGGAGTCAATGACAGAGAGCGTGCTGATCACAACTGCTGACCTTAAAGCTCCAGGCCCTTACATCATGTATGTCAATGCTGCCTTTGAAAAAATGACTGGTTGGAAAAGGAAAGAGGTTCTCGGTAAGAGCCCAAGGTTGTTGCAGGGGCCCAGGACAGAATTCGGCATTTTTCAGGATCTAAGGGAAAAACTGGAAGTTGGGAAAGTGTGGCGTGGTCGGACGGTGAATTACCGTAAAGATGGATCGGAGTTTAATATGGAATGGTCTATCACTCCCATAAGAAATGAAGGAGGTAACATACATCAATACCTGGCAGTTCAAAAGGAAGTCACGGAGGTTGTTCGCATGGAAAAGATGCTTAAGAATGCAAGGGAAGTAGAAAAAAGACGACTACAAGAAATCGAACGATCCAAACGCAGACTCAATAAACTCATTGACACACAAAACCAAACCTTATCCTTATTTACGAAATACGTTCCGGAGGCTATTGTCAAAAAGGCATTGACGAACAAGGGGGCTGAAAATATCATGCTGAATGAGAAAGTAGATGCTGCCCTTCTATTCTGCGATATTCGAAATTTCACGGGATTGATTGAAGATTTAACCCCTGATCAGGTTGTCCATGTGCTTAATGTCTACTATTCCTTCTTATCTGAAGTAATCAGTGATTATAATGGCCAGATTATTCAATTTGTCGGTGATGAAATCTTTGTAGCCTTTGGCGTACCCATTCGAATAACTGATCCCGAAGTCTCGGCATCGCAATGTGCGATTGCTATGATTAAAAGCCTCAGTGAGATCAATCGTGAATTGAACGCGATCCTACCACAATCATTGACTGTGGGCATAGGCATTAATTTCGGTCCGGTCATTGCTGGCAATTTAGGATCAGATGACAAATTATCTTATTCGGTCACCGGCAGCGAAGTTGTTATCGCCAAGCGTATCGAGTCGCTGACCCGGGGACGAGAAAACACGATTTTAATCAGCCATTCCGTATTCGAAAAAGTGAAAAATATCATTCCAACTAAAAAATGGAAAAAACTAAAAATCAAAGGTAAAAATCAAAAAATCAAGATCTATCAGATAATATAAACGCAAATGATCCTCTGAGGAAGAGAAAGAGTTTGTCATTCACCTTCAATAGCCAGTACAAGTATTTAGATCAGCGTTAACAGGTATCCCAGCACAGCACCTCCCAGTACAATAAATGCACTGTTCAATTTCCCGAAAACAAAAACCATAAATACGCTCAGTATTGCAATTACGATGGTACGCCAGTCAAGGAATATTTCGATTCCCATTTTAATGCATACCGCAAGAATCAAGGCCACGGCGGCAACATTTACGGCATCGAGAAAAGACCCGATCATCTTTGATTTTCGCATTTTCGGTATGTAAGGATTCAAGATAAGTACAAAAAAGAACGAGGGAAGAAAAATGCCAATCGTGGCTGCAAGTGCACCCGACACACCATTCATTTGCCAACCGATGAAGGTTGCAGTCGACAAGACCGGACCCGGTGTCATTTGCCCTACTGCCACCGAATCAATCAGCACTTCCCGCGTCAGCCAGCCCCGGGCTACCAATTCAGAATCGAGAAAGGCAAAAAGGACATAACCACTACCATAAAGTATAGCTCCAACTTTCAAGAAGGTTAGAAAAATCTTTAGTGTCCCTATCTTTAAAGACGTCGTCAATTGAATTAGGAATACTGGAGCCAGGCAATTTATGGCCCTCTTATTTTTTTTTAATTGATAGATGATTAGTCCAACAATACCACATCCGAAAAGAGCCATTATTTCATTTAGACCGGCCAAAGAAACAATCACGGTCAGAGATCCCAGCAAGGCTAATTCCATATTTTTGATCGCCTTTTTACCCAACCTGAAAGAAGCGTGGAGAATAATGGCTATGACCGCAGGTTTAATTCCATAGATAAAAGGCTCGACTTTGGGAATCGCCCCATATTGCTGATAGAGCCACGCAAATATTGAAGTAATAACAACAGCCGGAAAAATAAAACATACCCCGGCGACAACCAAACCGGTCCAACCGGCTCGTTCGTGACCACAATGCATCGTCATTTCCGTGGAGTTCGGACCAGGAATCAAATTGGTCGCACCCACGAGATCGAGGAAGTGTTCCTGTGTCATCCACTTTCGTTTCTTAACTACTTCGTCTTCCATCATGGCAATATGCGCCGCGGGACCACCAAATGCAATGGAGCCCAATTTGAAAAACAAACCTGCCAATTCCAGTAGTCTAACCCGGCGTGACATATAACATCAAATATCGACTTAATGAAAAAAAGGGCCTTCTGGCAAGTCAGATGATCTTATTCATGAAATTCCATGAGGGCCAGATCATCCAATTTAGCCATCAGCCATGCCATTCCTGCTATTGCTTCTGCTTCCCACTATTGGAAAAACATCTAAAACTCCTCTACTTGTTCTCCAACTGCAGTCCTTTTCTGAGTTATCCTCGTCCCCCTCCTGATCTGAAGCAAAATAATCACTCCGAGCAATAATTCCCACCCAAATTACGGCCTGCCGAGT
>JABDLW010000026.1 GCA_013001805.1 Saprospiraceae bacterium
GTGCTTGGCTGCAGATAGTTTCATGATTCGTGAGAGAGTGTCACTTGCCAGTTTGCCACGCAGATCGGTTTCATCCAGGTGTCGGGCTACCGGGAGTGCAACTTTGGTGTGCCGGTATTGGATCTCACGTGCTGAGATCGCAAATCTCTCCGTGGCTTCCCATGCCCTTAACATACCATCTTCCATCCGGTTGGCAAGTATCGGTCGCATTTCCTCACTGCCATCATTGTACTTTCCGGCAGCTACGTTGCCCGCCGCACCCGTGAAATGAATATGAGGAATATTTAATTTTTTTTCTCGTGCCCTTCTGGCAATACCGATAAATTCCGATGTGACGTCGCCATGACCATAATAACTCTGGGGATGGGTTGCATAATAAGTCAGGACTGCCAACGGCTTGTTTCCTTGCCAGAAACTAACCGTTTTCAACCAGGGATCAATGACGCCTTCCGGTGCAGCAATCGCCGCTGAATCAGTTACACGGCTCCAGCGAATGATCGCTACTTTACCATCATCACCCAGAATACGACGGTTTGAAGCCACTTTGTGCACTTCAGCCTCGCCAAAACCTACATGTGAGACAGGGATCGTCCGGCGGGCTGATTTTTTGACGGCACGGGATACTTTTTTGATGGAACGCAAAATATAAGGCACATCAAACCGGGTACCACCCAGACCATACTCGTCCATGATCCGCTCCACCGTCAGGTCACAGCGCATTCCGTCATGCTGATGGAGTGCATGTACATTCACTTTGTCAAAAGATGTTCCGGCTGCATCAGCTAGTGCCAGGCGCCAGGCATCCAACCCCTCATTGCCGATGCCAATATAATCAACTGCACATAAGACGAAGGTATCTCCAGGAGTTTGCAGGATAATTCCGCTGGCAGTTAACGGGTCCAATATTTTTCTCGCCGGTGCATAAGCGACCGGTGCTCCAATTGGAGGCGATATGTTTACACTAAAAGGAGCTACCTTAATCTGCTGACCTGAACTTTTAGCGCTAGTCAGCAAAATCATCGGCAGAAGTAATGCTTTGACATTTACTGTTAAAAAATAAAAATATTGGAATCCTTTCAAATGCATGTTGTCAGATCGGTTCATTTAATCTTAAGATGTCATCTACCATTATTTTGTAATTGCTATCCTCTTTCATCGTATTTATTTTCATTAAAAGAGATGCCGGCAACTTAATTTTTTCACTATTTTTTTTAATCCCATTTAGTAAGCTTACAATAATTTGGTCAGCACCTTCGATTTTATTTTCTCCACGCTCATTCAGAAGAAACGAAGTCAGATCCGTGAGTTCGTTTTCCTGGTTTCGATGTCCAATGATATAACTTAGATCGCTGAGATATTTGATTTTATCTTCATCCATTTGCAGCAGGAATTCCATTTTCTCCAAATGCCGGAGGAAATCCATATCCGAGCCCTCCCGGGAGCTCAAGATTGCCATTCTAAACCAGGGCTCTTGATAATACCTCAGCAACGCGGAAGCTAGTGCAGTTTCGATTTGGGGTCCGGAAAAATTGCCCAGGCTCAACACAGCTTGCAAGGCTATTCTCACATCCGGATCCTCGAGGTGATTCACTATTGTAGGAATGACTTGTTCGTCCTGCCCGAGTTGTCTCAGCCCATGTTCACGTAATCCGCGGTAAGGGTCACCAGTGGCTTTCACGGCGGTAGAAAAATCTAATACATTTAGTCCTTCCAGGGTGTAAAAGGCATGTAACCGAACAATACCGGTGGCGTGATTTTCAAAAAGGTTTTTGAGTGACTTAATGATACTGGTATCCTGCCTTTCAATCAAGATACGCTGTGCATTGATGCGTTGCCAGCGGTTAGGGTGTTCTAGCAGGATGACTAACTGATCTGAGGTCATTGCTTTTAAATTGGGGTGGCCAGTTTTTATTTCGCTACCGCTGGGTCGAATGCGATAGATACGCCCCAATTGGTCACCGTTGAGAAAATCCATGTCTTCTTTCAGATCCTCAGGAATCGATAATGGAGTTTCGATATGTTGCCGGTACATGTCGATGACATATAGGTAGCCATCCGGCCCTACCGTTAGATTGGCGGGCCGGAACCAGGAATCGGTTGACGAGAGAAATTCTTTTTCCTGTTCTTCCACTGCCCGTTTGGCCACATACGTTGGACTGTCTTCTAAGGGTTCCAGGATGTCACGGTGTATTAAATTGCCCGCCACATCACCGGTAAAAATGGATCCCAAATAGGATTCCGGAAATGCATCACCGGCATAAAAAGTACCGCCGGAGCAACCGGTGAAATGATCTTCGGCGTACTCCACACGGTCAAGATTTTGCTCCTTATATTGTATCTGCCGGCGCCGCGTACGTTCAGCTCGCCAATAGGGTGGCGGAGTCTGTTGAAACATATCTAATTCATGATCACTAATATTAAAGGCGACATTAGTGCCGGGAAGATGAGGGTGCCGGTTTAAGTAATTCCAGGGAATTACGACATGCCGGATATGTAATGTATTCTGAGTAATAAAACGATGACCTTCCAGATTTATGGCATGACCAAACTGAGCTCCACCCGAAGCGCCGGCAAATTCTCCCCGATCCAAGCGAAAACGGAAGTCAGATCCACCAACATTTAATTTTTTATCACTGTCATTTCTATGGAATGTAATTTCCCCGGCCTGACCATTATTCGCGGCATAAATCCAATTGTCAATATTATATTTTAGATTGGTAATCTGAGCTTCCGAGTTATTTTCAAAAAAACCCGAAAAAATAATCTCTTTACTGTCCGCTTTTCCGTCCTGGTCAACATCTTTAATCAAATAAATAAAAGGGGCCGCGGTGACGAGAAATCCATCTTTCCAGGGTAAAATGCTGGTGGCTTCCGTAATGCTATCAAGAAAAACGGTCCGTCCGTCAATTTGCCCATCCTGGTCTGCATCATGCAGCTGTACAATTCTTCCTTTTCCTTGATCCAGTTCGGGCATAAAGGGATAATCAGGCATCTCTACCGCAAAAACTCGTCCCTGATCATCAAATAAAATTTCCACCGGATCCATCACATGAGGCTCAGAGGCGAACAGATCAATGGTAAATCCATCGGCTAATTGCATGCTGGCCAGGCTTTCTTCCGGAGTTTTAGGGTCATCATAAAGGGCTGGATTGCAGGAGGTAAATAGAATCCCCACAAAAGTAAATGGTACGATAATGCTCCGAATGCACATAATGCCTGAATTTTGCTATCGGTAAATTAATAAAACATATGAGACATCCCGATCTTTGACGTTTTTCATTTCAGAGAGTCTGGTCCCGAAAAACTTCAATACGCGAATATTTTGCCCTTTTAACATATCAATTGGGATAGTGGATTTTGTACTCCCTAGCTTTTGATTTTTCCAGCAAATGTTTCCGAAGTCGAATTCAGAACGATTAGTGTTGTCAAATATTACCTTTTATACAGTTGGGAATATTGCCAGGCAGCAATAGCGCCGACAAATGAAAATAAAGCCATCATCCAGAACACATGTTGATGTCCCATAGCCCCTGGCGACCTGTCGAGGAGATATCCTATAG
>JABDLW010000031.1 GCA_013001805.1 Saprospiraceae bacterium
GAGTGGATTTTCAACCGTTTTTATCGTGCTGTCAGCAAAGGTTCCGTTTGCAAAATAGATCCACCCGCTAGGATTAAAAGGATCCTCCTCGAAGTTGACAATACAGGCTTCAAAGGGTGCCAAAGCAAATTGAATGTCATCCCAATAGTAGACTTCACCAATTGTAGCAGCCTGGCCAGCATTCATAAATAGCACCAATTTGTTGAATCCTTTTCCTGCCGATTCGCTGAAATCTACCGTGTAGGTAACCCACGCTTCAGCTTCGGTCACGTCCATAAAGACCTCCTGATTACCAGCGGGACCTTCCAGTTTAAATAAGATAGGAACAATCCTTGGAGCCCAAATCTTCATTTGCAACTGGCTGTAATTACTAAGGTCAAAAGGCTCCGTTGACTCGAACACGACTGACGCGAAGTTACCATCGGGTTCGGTATATTTAGCCACAATGGCGCTGTTATTTCCTGCCGAAATATCAGGATTAGGCGAGACCTCCAGGTCATCCGCACCAACGGTGATCATGGCATTGCGTTGACACTCGAAGTCATCTATGATATTGGGGTCAGCTTGCACTCCCTCGCACACATCAATCGTTGTTTCTCCCAGTGTAAGGTTATCCAAATAGTATGCTTCACTGATCATCGTCTCGGCATCGAAAATCAAATTAATTTGACTAAAATCTGTGATGGCAGCTGACGCAGCAAAATCAAATGAGATCGTACTCCATTCACCGGTCGCACTGATATCCCGCATGACATCTCTGCTTCCATCGATTGGACTAAGTAACTGCATGGTGACACTGGTCGCTCCTTCCGGAGCCCAAATATCTATATTCATCTGGGTCTGAGTGCTTAGGTCAAGTGGCTCTAATAAAATGGCAGACAGGGTACTAAAGGCATTGGTTCCTCGGCTATAGGATCCCACACTATCACTTGGATTGGCCTCACCCATATCCGGATTGGCGATGACAGAAAATGCTCCATTGGCTGGATCTCCATCTGCAGGAATCCACGCCAGGTTGGGCCCATTTTCGAAATCTTCCAAAATGGTTGACTGAATAGACTTTTCGGTCCAAATAATCTCGTCAACAAAGAATGTAACCGCTGTATCAAAGGCGGTTCCGGCGGCGAAGAATATGCCTACCCGTTTGTGGTTTTCGGCAGCATACGCACTGAAATCAGCTTGATAATCTTGCCAACTGCCAGCTTCAGGTATATCTATGAAAATCTCCCGGGCTGGGGACATACCACCCTCAAGCTTAAATAAGATACGATCCGCCACTGGTGACCAGATCTTGGCCGTCAATACATTAAGAATCGACAGATCAATGGGGTTGTCATAGTCTGCCATTAACGTCTCCCATGGCTTGGTCGCTACCTTGACATATTGACCCACATGGGTTGTGCTATTGGCCGTTGATAAATCCGGATTTTCAATGACCGATATTTGATCCCATCCATTGTCGTAAGTAGCATTTCGCTGGCACTCAAAATTGTCTACAATCGCTGGATCAGGCACGGTGCCAGCGCATTCATCGGGAGGGAGTAAAACTAAATTATCAAAAAGATAGGTATCCTCACTTTCGGCTACACCGGGATCAAAAAATAAAATAATCTTGGTGAGGGTAGTAAAATCTGCGGCAGCACTGAAATCCATGACGTATTCTCGCCAGACATTGGCTGAAGGAATATTCATGCGCACTTCTTTGGCTTCTCCGGCGCCTTCAAATTTTAGAATAAATTCAGTTTTAACCGGAGAGTATATTTGAAGGGAAGCCCGATTCAGTAGACTAAGATCGATGGGATCTGTCTGTTCATGAATAAATAAACTAAAAGCATTTGTGTTGGATTTTGTGTAAGAGCCGACGTTAATACTTTTATTAATGCCGGTAGTGTCGGGATTTTCCACAACGCCGGTAAATATCCCATTTCGAGCTTCCCATGCCAACTTAGGTCCGTCTTCAAAATCCTCCAGAACCAAAGATGTGGGTGCAGGTCCGGCGATAATATTATCGAAGAAATAGGTGCTGCTGTCATCCGGATTTCCCGGGGCAAAAAAGATGAGCATGTCAGTCATGGTGGAGACATCAGCTTTTGATCTGAAATCGTAGACCAGTTCTGTCCAAACAGAATCTTTTATTGGCTTGCGGCCTTCCACCGCATTTCCTCCACCCTCAAGTTTTAACAGGACTTCCGTTTCAACCGGAGACCACACCTGCATTTTGAAAATATTATTTTCGGTTATGTCAAAGGGCGTGGCCATTTGTACCCGAAAAAGGCTGAATCCCCTTCCACCGGCTTTGGTATAGGAGCCAACACTGTCGGAAGGATTAATACCCGTTGTATCCGGATTTCCAATAATTCCATTGTAGGTTCCGTCTCCGGCTACCCATTCGAGTTTGCCGCCTTCCTCAAAATCTTCCCATACTACCTGCGCCGAAAGGATTCCTGCGGTCAGTAGCATCAAGACTAACAGTAATTTTTGTTTCATTTTCTGTAGATTTAATTAGATAGTTAATAATTTTTTATTCAATAGGATTGAGTATTAATTTCTTAGAGATGATTTTGTTATCATGTTTAATAGACAGTAAAATCACTCCCGGTCGTACTAAGTCTGATACTTTAATGTTTATAAAATCGCTTTCCAGATTACTTTCATATGGGACTGATTTTCCGGTGATATCTGTCACTGACGCTATTTTTAACCGTTGATTTTCCGATTTGAGATAGAAAGTGCCATTTGAGGGGTTGGGATAAACATGGAGGGCGATGTGCTTAGTGATTAAGTTGGATGTAGTGGCGGAGTCTGGAGAAAAACCAATAGCATTCAAGGCAGTATTTATCTCTTCGTTTCTCATGAAGTAATCCCACAGCAGACCGGAGCGATAATTTTCTATCATGCAAATAATCGGACCTTGATCAATGGCCAGATAAGAGTCGGCATACCAATCCCTGGAAGGATTGAAAGCATCATAAAATCCCATAGGACCCCAAACTTTCTCACCGTAGGTGGTTAGGAAATGACGGATTGCTGCAATTGATTCTTGTGGCGTATATACGATTGAACTGATCGCCGCACTGGGTGTGATGGTACCGTTGTCTGCCTCGATATTGGGAGCATGCGCCTTATAACCATCGGGATCATCGCTTGCTGTCAGGCCCCAGCATAGGTTGCTGTAACCTGCAAATCCCTTGGGATTATCATTGCACCAAGCCTGATTAATCAGCGCCTGATTTCGACCCTGAAAAAAGTAGTTGGCATAGTCATCTCTTTTGTCCCTGGGATCGAGACCGAGAAACGAATAATGGGTGAAAAATAGTGGTCCTCCTGTGTCATTCCCAACTTCCAGCTTATAACCATAGAAGGTCTCATTATTTATATAATTATCGCCCGCCCAGCCTCTGCGATATGTACTGGCTGGTAGCTGATGGGTAGGTGAAGCAATTCCCAGAATGTAAGCTATCATCGTTTCATTCCATCCTCTAATGGGCAGATTGATCGCAAACCCATGATTTGGTGACCAGTGCCACAGGAGAAATTGATTCACTTGTCTGCGATACCAGTTCCAGTCTACATCTTCATATAGCTCCGTGATATGCGACCGTAAAGCAAGCTCCTCAGGAGTGTCGAGATCGAAATACATACGCGCTGTCAAAAGTCCCTGTAAGAGAAAAGACGTTTCTACCAGATCACCACCATCATCGCGTGCACTAAAAGGAATGGCAGAGCCAGTATTTCCATTTAGCCAGTGAGACCAGGCACCATGAAAACGGTCAGCCTGGCCTAAAAACTCAACAATTGTCTGCAGACGGGCTAGTCCTTCAGCACGAGTTATGAAATTGCGGTGAATTCCCACTATAATGGCCATGATGCCAAAACCTGAGCCACCACTGGTAACCAGATCCCCTGAAGTATTACGCTCTCTTATAAGACCGGACACCGGATGAGCAAAATCCCAGAAATAGCGGAAAGTGGCACGCTGCACTTCCTCGAGCAGTTCCTCTTCAGGCAATGCCAGGAGATCATCGATAGGATCTAGATTCAATCGATTAGAGCCACCATTGGACACCGGCAGGGATAAAATAATAAAGCAGAAGACCAGTGCATGGTTGAATACTTTTCTCTTACGGACACTGGCAATGGAATAGATCCGCAC
>JABDLW010000037.1 GCA_013001805.1 Saprospiraceae bacterium
GGTGTACCTTGAGCGACGTATTATGGAGCAATTGTATGGTAAGGAGTACGCTGACATGTTGGCGCTCCTGGGGTTTCAGGATCTCACCAAAACTGTCGATGACTTTGGTCCGGATAATATTGATACCCAACTTAAACTTTCCCTGACGGACCGTGATCCTGACGAAGGCATGAACGATGTAGCTTATGAAAAAGGATACCTGCTCCTACGCACCCTGGAAGAACTTGCCGGAAGAGTGCATTTTGATAGATATTTAACCGGGTACTTTAATCACTATGCATTTCAATCTCTATCTACCGAGCAATGGGAAGCTTACGTGAGGAGACACCTGATCGATTCGCTTTCGATTGAGATTGATTTGCAAACATGGCTCTACATGCCTGGGATTCCCGAAAAGCACAGTTTAATCTCATCGGATAAATTTGCCAGGGTTGACACCAGGGCCAGGGAATTCATCAGATTGGGGCGCCTGGATAAGTCCAATACCAGAAGTTGGTCCACTCACGAATGGTTACACTTTATCCGTCAGCTACCCACTGATCTGCACACAAGTTTTTATGATAAACTTGACAACGTTTTTCAACTATCAGATTCCGGAAACTCCGAAATCCTGGTAGCCTGGTTGGAACTTTCAATTAGAAGTAATTATTTACGGAATCATAATCAGCAACAACTGGAAGATTTCCTAATTAATGTGGGTCGAAGAAAGTTTTTGACTCCTCTATACCGTGCATTAAGAGAAACTGATGAATTAGAATTGGCCAGGGCAATTTTTGCCAGGGCGAAAGACAATTATCATTCTATCGCGGCAAAGAGCATCAGCGATCTTCTCCATGCTGAAACACCCGCTATTTAAAACATTCAAATTTCATCGTCATTAAATAATAATTTATGCTCAAGGCCATTTCTCCAGTTGATGGACGATACGCAAATAAGACTGAGGAACTCATTGATTTCTTTTCAGAATACGCTCTGATTAAATATAGGGTACAAGTTGAAATCAATTATTTCATTGCACTCTTACCTTTGAAACTGAAGACACTGGACAATTTTCCCCGTGAAAAAATCAATGTTTTAAGAGAAATATCCGATGCATTCTCCGAGGGTGATGCAATGCACATAAAGGAAATAGAACGCAAAACAAATCATGATGTGAAAGCGGTAGAGTATTTTCTCAAAGAAAAATTTAAAGAACAAGGTTTAGAAAAATATGCAGAATTTATTCACTTCGGTTTGACCAGTCAGGACATTAATAACACAGCTATACCACTTTCGATCCGAGATGCTTTACATACGATCTATATACCACTTCTGCACGCATTGAAGGAACAACTACAACAAAAGTCAATCGAATGGAAAAACGTCTCCATGCTGGCGCGTACTCATGGTCAGCCGGCCTCACCTACGCTACTTGGAAAAGAATTTTACGTTTTCGTAGACCGGCTGCAAATGCAGCTTCACGATCTTGCAGACCTGCCCGTATATGCTAAATTTGGTGGCGCCGTAGGGAATTTTAATGCGCACGTGGTGACCTATCGTGAAATAGACTGGATTTCATTTGCCGATCAGTTTATTCATTCACAGGGTCTTCGGCGCTTGAAACATACTACACAAATTGACCATTATGATCAATTGGCCGCTCTTCTGCAAAACATGGAGCGAATTAACACAATACTCATTGATTTATGCCGGGACATTTGGACATATATATCCATCAATTATTTCACTCAAAAATTAAATGCGGATGAAGTCGGTTCGTCGACGATGCCCCATAAGGTAAATCCTATTGACTTTGAAAATGCTGAAGGTAATCTTGGAATTGCTAATGCGCTTTTACGACATCTCGCCGAAAAACTACCCATATCCAGATTGCAAAGAGATCTTACAGATAGCACCGTATTGAGAAACATTGGCATACCCTTCGCACATGGTCTTATAGCGGCAAAATCCATAATGAAGGGATTGTCTAAGTTGAATCTGAACACATCTGCTCTGGAAAAAGATCTGGAGGAAAATTGGGCAGTTGTAGCCGAGGCTTATCAAAGTATTTTAAGGCGGGAAGGCGTTGCCGAACCCTATGAACTTTTAAAGAGATTTACCCGAGGTAAATCCGGCTTGCAACAATCGGATCTTTTTTCATTTATTGACTCACTTCCGGTTTCGGCCCAGATAAAATCAGAATTAAAAGAAATTACCCCACATAATTACACGGGCCTTGTCAACCTTCCATGATTTTGGATTTTTAGCCATTGATCAAACCAAAGCAAACCGAAGAAACCGATTACCAGGATAAAAAAAGTCTGTATAAAAGGAGCATTTAAAGACTGGAAATACGCCTCCCAAAGATCGTTTTGACGCTCTCCTCCTGAATTAACCGGCAGAAATAAGAACAACAACCCAACTACGAATATCAATAGGTTAAAAACGGTGAAATATTTCAGTCCAGCTGAAAACCAATTTGGTGAAAATGATTTTTCAGTTGACTTTAATGGTATTGCCCCGATAATTTTAGATCTCAATTCCGAAGACAAAGAATACACCTCAGAGACCGACATTTCTCTATCGATATTCGCCGCCCATTCAATCTCATTCTTTAATTCGGGATCCTTTTCGGATCGTTTCATAAAGGCATTTACTTCTTTTTCTGTCATCAGACCATCGAGGAATTGCCAAATTAAAATTTCATCATCCTTGTGCATGATCAATAAATATTTTTAGTGTCTGCCAGTTTACCTTTTAGAGATTTTCTGGCTCTGAATAATTTTATCTTCACATTAGATTCTGTCAGACCGGTAACTTCACAGACTTCTTTGACATTTTTTTCCTCCAAATAATAAAGTGAGATCAAAGCTGCCTGATCCGGTGGTAGGCAGTCTATGGCTTGCTGCAGGCAGGAAGTTCTTTCATTAACCTGTATTTCATTGTGTACATCCGAGTCTTCATAACCGGCCTCGATTTTATGATCGATTTCAGTGAGTACCGAATGTCGTTTTTTTTTCCTGGCATAATCAATTGCGGTGCGATAGGCTATCCGGTAGATCCAGGTTTTTAAGGAAGCTTCCTCTCTAAATTCATGGAGACCCTTGTAGACCTTAATGAATGTATCCTGCGTTGCCTCCTCTGCCATCATCCGGTCATTCAGAATACGCATGCTCAGCGTCATGACCAGATCGCCAAATTGATCGAGCATGCGACCAATGTCACGTGACCGGATATCCACGCCATGCAGTGCCTGTTGCAACTTGTCTATTGTTTATGCTTTGACGTTCTTGATTTACTCTTCGTTACAATCTTCCCTGATAAACAGCGGATGATATCAAATCATGGCATCAAATCCATGAAATTTGACGATCGGGCCTGGGACATACACGATTTTCAGGAAAAATTGAATATTGTAACCACAATCGATTTGTATCCGTCAAAGCTCTGACAGAAACATATACTAACACATAAATTTAAGTAATTATGAATGGTCTTGAAGTTCTGATACCCCTGGTCGGCACAGTGGCAGTGTTTGGCTGTATTGGTTTTATTTCCTATCTCTATTTAAAAGGTCGCAATAAAGAACGTATGGCATTGATTGAGACGGGACAGGATGCATCTTTGTTCAGGGAATCACGAGGTATCCATCAGAATCTCAAATGGGGCTTCCTGGCCATTGCGATCGGTGTCGCACTCTTCATAGGTCATTTTCTGGAGGAATATACCAGCATGGATGATGGATTTGCCTATTTTCCGATGATATTCCTGTTGGGAGGTGGTGCTCTCTTACTTTACTACAAGAAGGCCAAAGATGATGGTCTGGAACTTTAGTCTATCATTGGTAGTCGAAATGGCCCATCTCACTATCTATTGTGACCCGGGTTTGACTGGCATTTTTAACCTCTCCGACAATTTGGGCCTTGATTTCAAAAGACCCCACCAACTCGATAATCTCAGTCGCCAGTGCACCAGGGATGTATAACTCCATGCGGTGCCCCATATTAAAGACCTGAAACATTTCTTTCCATGGTGTACCCG
>JABDLW010000040.1 GCA_013001805.1 Saprospiraceae bacterium
ATAGGTGGTAAAAAAAACATGCCAGCGATACTTAAAGATCTTCTCTTCATAGAGCCTCAAAAATACCGCTGCATAATTTTCAGCATTGAGAAACCGGCCCATCCGGTTAAGTGTCTCGACGTAAAAAGCTACATAACCGATTTTATTATGGTGATTGGTTGATTCTTTAGCATTTTTCGATCCCTCTTGTAAAATCGAAAACGCTTCTTCATATTTTCCATTACGCAGCAATATTGCGGCTAAATTATTTAAATACATTAGATAATCCTGATTAACCACCTTGATGGATAAATACCCGTAATACTCGGCTTCTTCGTATTCTCCAAACCTGGAATGCAACAGTAGCCGGTTGCTGTAATAGTTTAGTAAAATACGTTTGGAATAGCCCCATCCCGATTGTAGCATTTCATCAAATAGATCGAAATGAGGTTTTAAAAAATCAAAATCCCGGTAATTAAATCCAATAAAGATCAGACGAACAAAGGCTTTAAATCTGTTGTATCCATCCAGCATGTCATCTTTAAATGTGGCCGTCAAGGATTTGATATGCTTTTTCGTTTCGCCATGTAGATCTTTATACTGCTCTACGATCTCCCGGGTGAATTTTTGGATCTCGCGGTCAGTCTCGATTGATCGTTCATACGGCTTTTTATTATCCGCCAGAACCTGGTCAAGAATTTCGACCTCATCATATCGTAATCGAATCAATAAGTCTTCGCGAAATACATTTAGGACTTCATACCATTTTACGAAGTAAAATGAGGAGGCATCCCACTTACTAATGGAACGGAGGAGTTGTTTCTCTTGTTTAGCCGTAATCTGATCTGTTCGAATGGCCTCCTCCAGGGACAAAAGCCAC
This sequence comes from Saprospiraceae bacterium, assembly GCA_013001805.1. Classification (GTDB taxonomy): domain Bacteria; phylum Bacteroidota; class Bacteroidia; order Chitinophagales; family Saprospiraceae; genus JABDMH01. The sequence continues at coordinate 860 of JABDLW010000040.1, forward strand.
CGGAGCGACATATCAACGTCTATTTCTGCCAGGCGTTTCTCGATCCAGTTTTTCAAATGCGAATATTTCCGCTTGTCAATTTTCGGATCAAAGTCAGGAGCGGAACTACCAAGGTTGCGATCAATCGCTTTTAAAATATTCAGTCGATCCACATCTTCAAATTGCTGCACCTGCAATAAATAAGTCACTTCATGAGGTAGAAGTGCAGCACAGAATTTCGTAAATGTTTTCAATTTTGATGTCAACGAGAACCTATATGTTTGAACCCCTTTTCTTCTAATTCTTATGTTTAGTCTACAACGCGGTCATCTATTGCCCAAATAAATCGTACCTGCAGATATGGGTTAAAAATACAAACGTCATCCGGTATTTAGTCATCCAGTCTTCTAATCATTTGCGTAAACGGTATTGACTGTACCATTCAGGCATCCAATGAAACATCGTTAGCTGACGTCCAGCTAGGTACTTTTCTACCCTACTACTTTCCCATGCTAGATAGTGACGCCACCATCCACGCTGATTATCGCACTGGTCATAAAAGAAGCCTCGTCGGAGGCCAGGAAGCAGTAAACGTTGGCGACTTCTTCCACTTCTCCCAGCCGGTTTAATGGAGATTTTCCTCTAAATACGTCCAGCACTTTGTCAGGTATGGTGTTCATCATGTCAGTACTGATAAAACCGGGTGCAACCGCATTAACGGTGATCCCATATTTTCCGAATTCCCGGGCCCATACCTTGGTCATCCCAATCACTCCTGCCTTCGTCGCTACATAGTTGGTTTGACCAAAATTGCCCTGGATGCCAACAACCGATGAGGCGTTTACAATGCGACCGTAACCAGCCTCGGCCATATACGGATGAATGGCTTTGGTACAATGGAAAACCCCGGTCAGATTAACACTAATCACCTGATCCCAGGCTTCTTTGGTAATCTTCTTCATAGTGGCATCCCGGGTTATGCCGGCATTATTTATCAGGATATCAATTTTGCCAAAGTCCTTCGATACTGCAGATGCAGCCTCTTCAACCTGAGTAAACTCGGTGGTATCAACCTGATAAAAACGGCAGACAATTTTTGTCCCATTCAATTTCTCTGCCAGCGCCAGTCCCTTGACTTCATCGATATCCCAGATCGCCACCTGGGCACCTTCATTGATAAATTTTTCGACCGTGGCTTTACCAATCCCTTGGGCACCACCGGTGATTACAGCTACTTTACCGTCTAGTCGTTTCACTTTGTATAATTTTAGATTATAGAATCATTTCAAAATGCCAATTCAGCCATTTCGAGCCTAAAATTAGACCTAAGTAAGTCGATAGGCGAATGTTTCCCTCACTTCAAAGGTATTGACTTTTGCATTGATAATTGCATCTGATAGTTACTAACTATTGATAATCAGCACTATACACTTAGCATATGAGACATTGACATTTATTTCTGTATTCAAAGACAAACGGTCAACCCCTCTTCCAAAAGAATCTATCTTGCTGACTATTAAAGCCTTATGACTGCAGTGGCCACCCACCTTACAAATGTCCATACCTAATAGCTGCATTTTCGCAGAGTTACTGATCAGACATGGTGCTAACTTTGAAAGCGTAAAAAGTGATTATTTAAAAATAAACAAACAATCATGAAAGCGACCAATAAAGCACAAGTGGGCACCATCCTAGAAAATCAAAAGCACCTGATGGACACCTTGATTAAGAACACCAATGCCGTGCTTGATTTATACAGTGTGAAAGAGATTCCCGGAGTTAAGGTTTTAGAAACCTACCAGAAGGAAACACAAGCCTACCTTCAGGACATATTAAAACCGGAGAATTCTGCTAAATTTATTGAAGAGATGCCAAAGCATGTGTCTAAGGCTATCGAAATTCAAAATAATTTCTACAAAGCCTCATTAGACTACACGATGAATATCTGGAAGAATTTTGATACAAAGGAAATACAGAAAAAAATGGATACAGCCAGTAAAATCTATAAAGATAGTACAACTGCTATTGTAGAC
>JABDLW010000045.1 GCA_013001805.1 Saprospiraceae bacterium
GATTAGGGTAGTTCTGCGCAAGTGTAATTTTGTCCGTTTGGAAGAATGACGAACTTAGTGGTGATGGAGATAGGTGGATCTCCTGGCCCCCTTCCATAGCCTGACGATTCGCGGGCCGATTTTCAGCTTGCTGAAGATCCTTATTTAATGGGCCTGAATTTGTTGCTGAGATATCCGGACAACCGTCGTAATCTGACTGTACCACCAGAACTAAATCACAATAGTCAACCGTTTTGCTGGGATGACTGATCACCCATAACCGGACCATTCTGGTACCGATATCTGCACAGCCCAACTCAAGAAAATCCAAATCTCCGGCTGCCGTGTTATCATCTTCATTTCCGGTGAGCAATTCCAATCGGTACTCCACGCTATCATCGCCACAAGTAGGACTACTACTGCGATTGCATTCGGATGCCCACACAATAGCATGAGCCGTATCGACAACACCGTCCTGATCACGATCCCATGGTGTCAATTTTACGGTTAAAGATGTAAAACAGATGGCAGTAGGTTTCTTTACTGACTTAATTGAGAATGGATAGTCGCAATAACTCTCATTATTGCATTCATCTTTGACATGCACAATAAGCTTATAATCACCGGGCAGGAGTCCGGGAGAGGATATGGTAAATTCTTCATCGCTGGCATTCAAAATGCCGTCGCCGTCATCAAGGAGAGTAAAGTCACCTTGATTCGATCGAATTTTCAATTCCCAATCAAATTGGGTAAGTCCACATAAATCTGAAGCCATAATTTTGGCATTTAATTGATAGGCGCAACCACCCATCTCGACCGTATCACCAGGCATAACCGGTCCCTTGATTTCGCAGACGGGCGGCGTCTCATCAATGACCAGGATATGTTGCACGCATGAATCAAGCACCAATCCTGCGTACTCCCACCAATTTTCCTTGACTGGCTCTCCTCCTACTCCACACCAATCGGCTAAATACCAGGTTCGGACAATCTTATAACACGCTTCATCTCCACCAACAATTTTAAATACTTTATCCTGATGCCCGATGCCAATGAGCCGGCAGTTATCGTCAAATTTATATTTTACATAACCTGTGTTTTCCGGACCGGCATCACCGGTCACGTTGCCTTGACGATCGTACTGAACACCGCATACGTTAATGGTTGTATCGGCAGGTATGGTAAACATGTATTTATTTAACTCGCAATTATTGCCAATGTAAATTCGCTGATGCCGGTAAATGGTATCTACCGGATGACGCTCGGTATTAGAAACCTGTTGATGATAATAAAAAGAATCGGCACAGCTTTGCCAGATTTTAAATTTCCGGTGTAAATATCCCTCACCGCAGTGATCAATTTCACACCATATTTCCTGTTCGCAGAAAACATTTTCTGCGCAGTTTACCGCAATGATTCCTTTTTGAAAAGTCAAGGTATCTTGCTCATAAAAGCAATCGGTTATTAATGAATCTTTCCAGTAATAGCCCAAATGCTCGTCGTACACATAAATCTTTTCCACTCTGGTGGTACAGTCACAGGTACTATCAAAAAAAGTAATGTCGCATTGGATACTGTCGCCGTTGCTATCAACGTAATTACCATAAGGATCAAGCCAGGCTTTTTCATACCCACCAAAAATCTGATCCAGCACCGAGAAAGCTTCCACATCTCCGGTTTTCCCCTTTTCAACTAAATATTCAATACTTACCGGATGTTGCTCTTTTGTATAGGCATACCGGTTATCTCGATAGGTTTTACAGGAAATGGTCTCACTGGTCAGGACATCTTTTACGACTTTAGGAGGAGTTTTATCTTCAACCCAGACCTGATCCCATATCTTGGTCCAGTTGCACCAATAGTCCATCACCATCATTTCAACAACCACAGGACCACAAGCATCATCACAGCTAAAAGGCACCGCATCGCTCCAGCCACCACCGAGCTGCTCGTAGAGATCAACCAGGTCGCCGGGATTAAAATGAAATGGAGAAAATCGTTCCTCTGTTGTTAAAGTCTCAAGGGAATCCGGATCGCAAGTGTCAAATTTATTTCTGAAAACTGCACTGGAATCGTAGGCTTGCTTAAATACTTTTTTAAAATCAAAATCATAGGCATGTTCCTTGCACTCCAAACTCGCGTATTTCATCAGATCGTAAATCCAGGCATTATACACAATCTCACCACAAAGTGTTTCATCCTCACACAACCATTTTAATATATTGGCGTAATGTGCCTCCACCTCATCAATATCCTTATTCGTCTCCAGCACCGGCTGCCAAATTGTATCGTGGTGCTTACTGATGTAACATGTGTCTAATTTGGAACAAAGATCCACACAGGCCTCCTGCCAGTCAGCTCTCCGGATCAATACGAGATTTACCCCACAATTATCGCTGCTGCCTTCATCAAAAGCATCGACACCCAACCAGACTTTCTTATCGCTAAGTGTCACCGAAATGCTTTTATCCATCACCGGCACCGGTTTTACCCGGTCTTTTACATAAATGTAACAGCTATCGATTGAATAATTATGACAGCTGTCGAATGCTTCATAGTATACTTTATAGTATTCTCCGTTTTTAGGCAATTTTATTCTTTCGTGACTCACCCAGCAACTATCCGCTGCATCGTAACTCATAATAAATGTTCCTACGGATTCAACCCGGGCTTTCACTTGTTTTACACCGGTCCAGTCATCTGCTGCGTATAGTGGGGGAATGTACGTATGTGCAGCGCAGGCTTCCTGGCTGGTACTTACAATGTTTTGTCCGTAGAGCAGCAAGGTGGCGCGGCTGGGAGAAGTCCAACTGGCGCGCAAGATTAACTCGTCACCTAGCTTTAATGGAATTGACAGCAGGCCGTGCCGGCTTTCAGTGAGGAGGACTCCACCATTTAAGTTTCTGGAATTACTTGAAAATAGCTCGAGATCGTCTCCTTCAATGATGGCAAATTCCTCATCGTTTAAATACATGTAAAGAGTGACCGTTGCATAATCGATCGTAGAACCTCTGCTAGTCGCTGGAGGTAGTGCCAAAGCGAAAGGTTCCAGATTGAAAGTCCAGCCGAAATCAAAACTTTCTTCCTTAGCTGCCAAATATTTTAATTCGGCGTTTTGTATGAATGGTCCTACACCTCCAATAAATTCTGTTTCTTTAGCGGGCAGAACTGAGGGGTCATAATAAGAATTGATTTTTAATTGATACGGAACTGCACTCGTGTCAACTGTGGCCAGAGGATCAAAAAATGATCCGGTGACTGGTGCCCCCAGGGGATTGGCCACAATGTTCCAATTATTTAATGCAAAAGGACCACTGAAAACTTCCGCTCCCTTACAATATAATTCGGGTCCAATCGTGTCTAAATCATAAAGCCAAAATTCACAACGCCATTTGCCAGGAGCAATCTGTACAGCCAGATTAGGCGCTATACCCGCCGGTGGTGTGACCACACATCCCATATCG
>JABDLW010000053.1 GCA_013001805.1 Saprospiraceae bacterium
CGTGTAAGGGGCACTGAGCACAAGGCCTGCAGCGACAAATAAAGGCGAAGAAGCCACAAAACTCATTGATGATATTCAATGTGAAGATCTAGTAGATAATCAGTTCAAACTAATTATCTTTGAAAGATGCAAGACGTTCTCAAAAGATTGGATAGTTTGGAAGAGAAGATTTCACAGCTGTCGCAGAAAATGGAATATCTGAAGAAGGAGAATATCATGCTGATTGAGGAAAACGTAAAAATAAAACAAGAAGCAGAAAAAATAAAATTAGGAAGTACTGCCAGTAGGCAAGGAGGTAAAGATCAAAACAGTGGGAGAGATTTATCTGTCAATAAAAAGACAGAGCAGATGAAAAAAGATCTGGATAAATATATTGAAGAGGTTGATAAGTGTATCGCGTTGATCAATAATATGTAGGAATGGATGAGCAGCTAAAAAGCATGCAGGTTATGATTGCCGGTCGGACGTATCCGCTCAAGGTAAAGGAGCAAGATATGGAATCGATCAAGCAAGTAGTGGAAGAGATAAATGAGAAAATCAAGGATTTTCAGTTAACCTACATCAACAAGGACAAACAGGATTGTCTGGCAATGTCCCTGCTCACCTATGCTGTTGAGCTACACAAGGTGAAGTTTAGTGACACTACCCCTCAACAGATTTCGAGAAAAGTAGATCATCTGGAGAATTTGATCGAAAACATCTTGAAATAAGGCTCCTCCTTTGCCTTAGTGCCGACTCCTAGCGGCAAATGCATCAGGCCGTAATGCTGGTGCAGATTTAGTAATGCATTAAAAAACGACGACAATGGAGTGGTTAATAAATGGTGCCTTGGGCATCGTGATAGGTGCAATCCTGGGCTTTATAAGTGTGGGATATGCGCTCAGGAGGAACCAAAATCGAAAGACTGACGAAATCAACAAAAAAGCTGATTTAGTAATTCAGGAGGCGAGACTGACAGCAAAAAGGATGGTAGATGAAGCAGAAACGTCTGCAGAAAAGATCATAGCTAAAGCAGAAGGGAAAAATGAGAGTATAAAACAGCGTAAGATTCAGGAGGCGAAAGAAAAATTCGTACAGCTAAAATCGGATTATGAGGAGCGAAAAGCGCAACATCGGATTGAGATGAAGGAGCGTGAAATAGAAGTAGTGACTCAGGAAAAAGAACTCCGGCAAAAGATACAGTCCTTTGAGCAAAGAGCGGAACAGTTTGAACAATTTGAAACGGAGACAAAAACCATCCGCGAAAATCTGGAAAAACAGCTAAAGATAGTGGCCAAACGGAAGGAAGAATTATCCGAAGCTAACGAACAAAGAATCAAGGAATTAGAAAACATCTCGAAACTGAGTGAGGCGGAGGCCAAAGAGAGGCTCCTTGAAGCGGTAAAGGCTAAGGCGGAGACCGATGCTATGTCGCTGGTGAAGAAAACGCTGGAGCAAGCTAAACTTGATGCCAATAAAGAGGCCAAGAAGATTGTGATCCAATCCATACAGCGCATGTGCGCAGAATACACGATCGAAAATACCGTGACTGTATTCAACCTCGAGTCTGACGATATCAAAGGCCAAATCATCGGCCGTGAGGGTAGAAATATTCGTGCCCTGGAAGCCGCTACAGGTGCCGAAATCGTAGTTGACGATACTCCTGAAGCTATTGTGATATCTAGCTTTGATCCAATAAGGAGAGAACTTTGCCGCCTTTCACTGAAAAGGTTGGTCGCCGATGGGCGAATTCATCCGGCTCGCATCGAGGAGGTCGTTGCCAAGACGAAGAAGCAATTGGAAGAGCAAATCATCGAGATCGGTGAACGAACCGTGATCGAATTAGACATACATGGTCTTGATCCGCAACTGGTACGAATGATCGGCAGGATGCGTTTCAGGTCTTCCTACGGTCAGAATCTGCTTAAGCACAGTATTGAGACCGCTAATTTGTGCGCCATCATGGCGGCTGAACTAGGATTGAGTCGAAATCAAACGAAACTTGCCAAACGTGCTGGTCTATTACATGATATAGGTAAAGTGGCAGAAGAGGAAACAGAATTGTCTCATGCTATTCTGGGCATGGAGATGTGCCAGAAATTTAAAGAACATCCGGCCGTGAACAATGCTGTAGGTGCTCACCATGATGAGATAGAGATGAACAACATTATTTCGCCAATTGTACAGGCTTGCGATGCCATATCCGGTGCCAGGCCGGGCGCTCGCCGGGAAATTCTGGAGAGTTATCTCAAAAGAATCGGAGAACTGGAAGATCTGGCAATGAGCTATGAGGGAGTGCAAAAAGTCTTTGCGATGCAAGCCGGCCGTGAGCTAAGGGTGATCGTTGAGAGTGAGAAAGTCAGTGATGCATATGCCGATGAATTGAGTTTCATGATTTCGCAAAAGATTCAGGACGAGATGCAATACCCGGGTCAGATTAAAGTAACGGTAATCAGAGAAAAACGATCGGTGAGTGTAGCTAAGTAATAGCCAATTAGTGCATGAGAAATGCATTTTGCTCAAATGACCCTCGGGACGAATTCTAATGCAATAGTTGGGTAATAGCGCACTAAAGTGGATGCCCTGATTGAGTAATCCTCTGATCTATATACTGGACTAGAGGATTTCCAGTGCCTGAGCGAGGTCCGCTATTAAATACTGAGGATCCTCCAGACCTACATAGATCCGGACGAGGTTGAAGGGGTAGACGGGATCGGGTTGACCGGGAATATCGTGAAATATGGAAAATGGTAGGACCAGAGATTCATGTCCTCCCCATGAAACTGCCAGTAAAAAAGTTTTCAAACGGTCGACCATGGCGTTAACCTGATCTTTGTTATTTGCTTTCACCAGAAAAGAGAAGAGACCCCCGCATCCTCGCATTTGCGTTCGTGCCAATTGATATTGTGCGAAAGACTTTAAAAAGGGGTGAATCACCTGCTCCACTTTTGGATGCCCTTGCAAAAACTTTGCAACCCGTAGTGCCGAATCACTCATGCGCTGCATCCGGATTTCCAGGGTGCGAAGCCCTCTAATAATCAGTGCGGCATCATGCGGCGCCAGCACAGATCCCAGGGTCATAAATTCAGATAAAAAGATTTTATCCATCATCGTCTTCTTCCCACACAATACTCCTGCCACCACATCGCTATGTCCGTTGAGATACTTAGAGCATGTATGCATCACGATGTCAATACCAAAATCTGCCGGATTCTGAAAAAGCGGTGAAGCATACGAGTTATCAATCAGGCTGATTACCTGATGCCTTTTACAAAGTTCGGCACATGCACTGAGATCTTGTAATTTAAAGGTGATTGAATTGGGGCTTTCCAGTATCAAAAATCTGGTTTTAGAGGTAAGGGTACGCTCAATTTCCTCCACTGAGTCACCAGCAACAAAGGTGTGTGCCACATCGAATCTCGGCAGAAGCTGCGAGACCAGCTTGTAGGTCCAGGAGTAAGGATTTTGTACGCATATGATGTGATCACCGGATCTCACGTTGGCAATTACCCCACATGCCATGGCTGCTGCTCCACTCCCAAAAACAAGGGCATCTTCGGTTTTTTCCAAAGCCGCAATTTTCTTGCGTAATATTTCGGTGGTCGGATTGTTTCCCCGGCTGTAAAGATGATGAGCTCTTTCATCCAGAAAAGCGCCACGAAAAGATGCTGTATCGCGAAATGCGAAATTGCTGGTCTGGATAATTGGAGGAGAAACGGCATTAAAATATTGGCTCCTTTCTTCACCCAGATGATTCAGTATTTCACTTAGTTCGACATGCTTTTTAGTGGCCATGCAGTAGCGAGATCACATGTTAGATTTTAGAGCAATGGCCCAGTCCTCAACTTTCATGGCACCCTGATCACCTTCTCCTTGTTTTCGAACGGCCACAACTCCGGCACTTTCTTCTTTCTCACCAACGATTAACATATAGGGAACCTTATTTAATTCCGTATCCCGGATCTTGCGCCCGATGGATTCAGTGCGGGAGTCTATATAACCGCGGAGGCCGAGGGTACTTAAAGTGGCTTGGACTTTATTGGCATACTCCAGGTATTGATCACTTATGGGCAATATTGCATATTGTTCCGGAGTCAACCATAAGGGGAATTTGCCGGCTGTATGCTCAATCAAAACTCCAATAAACCTTTCCATCGATCCAAATGGTGCGCGGTGAATCATGACCGGTCTATGCGCCTCATTATCTGATCCGATATATTCTAGTTGAAAGCGTTCGGGAAGATTGTAATCCACCTGAATAGTCCCCAGTTGCCAGCTCCTTCCCAGTGCATCTTTGACCATGAAATCCAGCTTGGGTCCGTAAAATGCCGCTTCACCGTGCACAATGACTGTCTCCAGACCCACCTCTCCGGTTGCATCAATGATGGCTTTTTCAGCGCGGTCCCAATTTTCATCCGAACCGATGTACTTACTCTTATCTTCCTGATCCCGCAGTGAGATCTGCGCCGTATAATTATCAAATCCAAGTTTCCGTAATACCAGTTTGGTAAGATCGAGGACTCCTAAGAATTCCTCCTTCAACTGATCCGGTGTACAAAAGATGTGCGCATCGTCCTGGGTGAAACCACGTACGCGTGATAAGCCATGTAATTCACCACTTTGTTCGTATCGATATACAGTGCCAAATTCTGCAATGCGGATCGGCAAATCCCGGTAGGAATGTGGTTTATGGCCATAAATCTCACAGTGGTGAGGACAATTCATGGGCTTTAGTAAGAATTCTTCACCTTCTCTAGGGGTTTGGATCGGATGAAAACTATCCTGCCCATATTTTTCGTAATGACCAGAGATCACATAAAGATCCTTTTTTCCAATATGTGGAGTAATAACTGGCTGGTAATTTCGCTTAAGCTGCTCCTCTTTGAGGAAATCCTCCAAACGACTTCGCAATGCTGTACCTTTAGGCAGCCAAATTGGAAGTCCGGCACCTACCTTATCGGAGAACATAAATAGCTCCAGTTCTGCTCCCAGTTTACGATGGTCTCTCTTTTTGGCTTCCTCTACCAGCTCCAGATATTCAGTCAGCTCCTTTTGTTTGGGAAATGTGATACCATAGATACGGGTCATCATTTTCCTTTTTTCATCACCCCTCCAGTATGCCCCGGCAACATTAGTGAGTTTAATCGCTTTTATTTTTGAAGTGTCCGGTAGGTGGGGTCCGCGACAGAGGTCTACAAAATTCCCTTGCTGATAAAATGTAATAGATCCATCTTCAAGATCCTCGATTAGTTCAAGTTTGTACTCATCCTCCTTTTCCTTAAAGAATTCTATCGCATCTGACTTGCTCACTACCCGGCGATTATATGTGCTCTTATTTGCGGCCAATTCCTTCATTTTGGCTTCGATTTTGGGCAGGTCAGCCAGCAAAATTTGATGATCACCGGTGTCGATATCGTAATAAAAACCGGCTTCAATAGGAGGACCTATTCCGAATTTAGTCTCCGGATATAAAATTTCCAGAGCCTCGGCCATCAAATGGGCTGAGGAATGCCAGAACGTTGCTTTGCCCTCGGGTGAGTCCCAGGTTAAAAGTTGAAGCTTACTGTCGTTACTTATCGGTCGGGTGGCATCCCATATCTCTCCATTGACTTTGGCAGACAGCACATTTCTGGCAAGACCTTCGCTGATTGATTTGGCTATTTCCATTGAAGTGATCCCTGACTCATATTCTCTAACCGTTCCATCGGGAAAAGTAATCTTGATCATCTAAATTGAAATATTAGTTAAAAGGGTGCAAAGCTAGCGCAAATACTTGAACCCGTGAAGTCACTGCGATCAAAATCTTAAGATTGCCATATTCCGTTCATCCACGCCTTGCGGGGCTGATCGCCAGTATTAGAGGAGCAATTCTCCAATAGGATTTAGAAACCAATTGAAATCAAAGATATGTATCTATGACAGATGACAACCGCAAATTGATGCCAGCAAATAGAAGGGCCAGACGAAACTTAGAGGTCCGCCAAAAATGCTTTAATGTCATCATAACTCTTGGGTAGAAAGTTTAATGCCTGAAAGTGATTAGCTGATATTTCTACCTCTTCTGTTGCCATTTCATACTGGTCCGGACCCTGCTTATTTATTCCCACAAATATCACTTTGGTTCCAACCGGGATATTGGTGGAACAAAAGCGCCCGGCTGATCCGGCAAAAGTTAATTCAAGAATAGAATTTTCCTTTACCAACACTGCAAAAACAACGGTATTCATTGCATTGAAACTGGTATCTAAGGCGACACAGACATTGTTTGTAATGCCTTCTGATGCAAATTTGTCGACATTGATCCAGGAAATTCGATCGCTGAAACACTCGTAACCCAGAATTAACGCTGTCGTGTCATAAAACTGCCACTGCCCCGCTTTCACGAAAGCCTGCGAGCCGGATGTGGTGGCTGCCGGCGTCCAATTAAAGCCAGTGGAACTCTGTTCTCCGTAAAAGAGCTCCATTTCATCGTCCAATTGGTTGGATGGTAGAAGAAAACACAATTGATGGCCGGGGGATAGGTGCAATTCTTTTCCATTAAACGAAGCAGAAACATGATAGGCACCGGCCGAAACCAGCACACGATTGTCAGAAACAGTTTGAGTTTGATGCACCAGGTAGTCTTGCTTTTTCTCAATCTCTATGATTTGGATCTTTACTTTTTCACAGCTGCAGTATGACCCATCCTCAAATAGAAACATGTCGGGTTTGAAAACAAATTCAGTTCCCCGGGGAGTGGTAATCACAATGGCTTCGTTCAGTAGTATATCATATTGTAAAGTGTCTGAGGGCTCTGCAAATTCCCTTCCTATATCAAACTCAACCGGCTCACTGACCGGAATAAATTCATCTACTTCCCTACAGGTAATAAGGGATAGCCCAAGAAACATAAGCCAAATATATATCGATGTTCTCATGGGATTAAAATTGATGTTTCCACGATAAGCCTAATTGAATATGATCGTACCTTTGCCCAAGCGGGTAACCTTCGATAGTCATGTCTGACAGCATATGGGTGAAGGAGGCCATGATTCTCAATACATTTTTTTCCTTCAGATTATATTCGTACCCCAGGCCACCAATTAAATCAATACCTACCTGACTTTTGTAAATAGGATTCGAAACTCGATCCCGTGTATCAATACTGATAATTTGCTCATCAGCGGCAAGAATATCTCCCCGGCTTCGCAATGCGAAATTCCAGGTAATGCCACCCTGCACAAAAAAACGGTGATGACCCACCTCAAACTTATAGGCAGCTAGTATCGGTACATTAAACAGTGTAAAACTATTTTGACTTAGCTTCACCCGTTGCCCATACTCGGTTACAATATTGGTATCGGTACGAACCTGAGGTTGGCCATTGACAAAAATCGTATCGGTCACAATATGGGTTATGGTACGTGTAGCGGTTTGGTCTACGTAATCAAATACTTCAAAGATGCGGGTGATCCCCAATCCCGTTTTCACTTCAATCTCATCCCCGATATCGAGGCCACCAAGAACTTGGAACGCAATGCTACTTCTGGTCTTTTCCGTACTATTTCGCAAGTCCCGGTAAGGTTTTAATTCGGCGTCACGCAGGGAAAGATTTTTGAAAGGCAGCCCACCCCACAAAGCAATTTCAACAAATGGTTTAATTTGCAAAGTAGAGGAGAATGATGGACAAATATCGATGTTAGGATCTTCGTCCCGCAGAGCAAATAGGGTCCGGGATTCCAGGTAAGTGAGCTCTTTTGCTTCGCGAGAATTAGATGCGCGTCTTTGTGGCAGCAGGTCACTATGATCTTCCTGCCATTTGGGCTCAGCGATTACAGCAAGGGAGTTTAAGGAGTCTCCTGTATGCAGATTACCTAGCCTTGCTTCTTGTCCCGAACCAGGCAGGGTTTGTAACTGAGCCTCACTAAATACGGAGAGTATTTTTTTTGTTTTGGGACGTGTAATCTCTTTCGCTGCGCTCTTGTCGCTTTGTGAGATAGGGTTTTTTGAAAGTTGGCTTCCGGCCAGGATCTGGCCGGCAACTTCGTGATCCGACTCGATTTCCTGGTTGGAAAATGTCTTTTCACTTGTAGATAATGCAGGCAGGATGGTCTGGTTGGGAGTTTCGGGTAAATCTTCCTGCTGATAATTCAGGCCTAAGAATATGCTTCCCAGGAGACCAACTGGAATCAAAATCCAGAAGAACCATTTCTTCCTTCCCGGACGCAATCGCTGATCGATGCTATCCCACATATGCGATGGCACATCCGACTCATACGAGTAGATTCTTGATCTTATATCTCTGTCTGCACCGTCAAGATTCATGAGGCATCGTCATTGTTGTGATCTTATTTTGCAGATGTTTTCGCGCTTTCAGTAGTTGTGTCCGCGAAGTAGCTTCATTGATTCCTAGTGTTTCGCTTATTTCTTTATGAGAATAACCCTCGATGACATACATATTAAATACCACTCGGTAACCTTCGGGTAATTGCCTGATTTGTTCTATGATTTCCTTTTCCGAAAGGGATGAGATTACCGTGGCATCCACGGCTTCGTTTTGGTGGTAGTCCAGACCGGATTGTTCCATATTCCACTTCTTTGCCTGATATTTTTTCAAGCTGGCATTAACAAATATCCGGCGAATCCAACCCTCGAAAGATCCTTTACCTTTGTACTGTTTGATGTTTTGGAAAAGACGGACGAAACCATCCTGGAGGATGTCTTCAGCATCGGCGCGATTTCGTGCATATCTTAGACATACCGTCATCATCTTTCTACTATAGAGAAGAAACAATTGCTTCTGACAAGAAGCATCTTGCCTGACACAACCTTCGATCATCGTTTCTTCGCTCAATCAATAAGGTTTGGATTGGGTTACGTCTGATAGATACCTCTCACAGCGTTAGTGTTGCCTGCAAGTCAGTAATCCCAAGTGTTTTTTATAAATTGACAAAAAGGAGACTAAATTACTTAGTCTCCCCGGTTTCGATTTCCTTCACCTACTTTACTTCAAAAGTGATTTTAACGTTCACCCTGTATTTATCTATCTTCCCTTTGCTGACCGTTGCACTTTGTGATTGGACGAAGACTGATTTGATGTTATTCACCGATGTACTTGCCTTGGCTACTGCTTTACCGGCGGCATCTTCCCAGCTCTTATTTGAGTCGGCAAGAATTTCAATTACTTTTAAAATGGACATAATGATTATTGAATTTTAATGAATGAAATATAATGTTTGATCTATTAATATATTTGGCTTAAGAGCCCAGTCTTTCTAACCCAGCCTCGGCATCTACATCATCTTTATTCAAGCGCAATGCCTGCTGGTAGTCAAGACGGGCCGCTTCAGTTTCTTCCAAAATTTCGTGAGTCCATCCCCTGTAGAAATAGGCACGAGCCAGCATTGGGTTGATTTTCAGCGAAAGATCGAAGTGCTGCTGAGCCTGTACGGTACTATCCTGATCCAAAAACAAAAGACCGAGGTCATAGTAGGATTCAGCAGATAAGGGATCAATGTTGATGAGCTCGCCATAAAGGGTTTTTGCTGCCTCCACGTCTCCCTCTCTTCCTAAAAATTGTGCTTTCGCATGCAATAAGTGGGTATTGTACCTATCTACGGCGAGGCCAGCATCGTAATAACGAATGGCATCCGGATCATTTCTTGCCTCAAACAACTGGCCAAGATTTATCCAGGCATCCGCCATTCGCGGGTTCATCTTGGTAGCCTCCTGAAACTGAGTTATGGATGTCAATGTGTCTCCTACTTCTTTCAGAACCATTCCCTTCATGAAGAAAGCATCCGCATTATCGTGATCCAGGCTTTGAATTCTGCTTAAAGATTGCAGAGCACTGTTGTACTGCCTCAATATCAATTGAAATTCAGATAGTTTCAATAATGACCGGATACTATCCGGGAACAAAGAGGATGCATACTCCATTGTTTCCAAGGCCTTTCTTGATTGAAGATCATCAAGGTAACTGTCTGCGAGTAAGTGCCACACATCCAATTTACTTGAATCAAGGGTTAGTGATTTCTTCAGATCTCCAATTGCTTCCTGGTACTTCTGCAATTCATAATGTAATATTCCCCTCTGTTGCCATAAGATCGCATCATTGGGATCTTTTTCTATAAGATAGGTTATTTGCTGGATCTCAGGAACTGATGATCGGACTAATGTTTTTGATTCATCTTCACTGATTCCATCACTCAAACATGAGATGATCGAAAGTATAAGCAAGGCCGGATAGAGGCTGGAAGTTTTCACCTGCAAATTAAAATTTTCCTAGTGATAACGTAAAATTATACTTTTATCATACCGTTATATCAAGAATTGATCCGATTTAAAAGTTTTGGCATAAGTGTTGTTGTGTGTAATTCAATTTAATACGCATTAAGACTTATTATAATATTACGGTTTTTCTATCTTTGACGTATGCACAAATTATTTTCGATTAGTCTCTGTCTGCTAGCTCTTAACTCTTTGGCGCAAGAACATTCAATCAAGTCATATGTAGAGCTTTACCAGGAGATAGCTATTGCAGAGATGCATCGGACAGGCATACCAGCCAGTATTAAGCTGGCGCAGGGCATTCTTGAATCAGATGCAGGCAGGAGTGATTTGGCCAACAATGCGCATAACCATTTTGGATTAAAATGCGGTGTTGGTTGGGAAGGTGACACTTATTTTAAAGATGATGATGACCGTGACCGGCGTGGCAGACTTATACCAAGTTGTTTTCGCGTGTTTGAAAGCGCAGAAGCATCGTATATCGCTCATTCGGAATTTTTATTGGATCCGCGAAAAGCATATCGATACGGATTTTTATTCGAACTTGATCCTTATGATTACAAATCGTGGGCCTGGGGTTTGAAGCAATCGGGATATGCCACCAATCCAAAGTATGCTTTGCTTATCATAAGTATTATTGAAAAGTACTACCTGTATTCTTTTGACTACTATGAGCCACAGAAACTATTGGTTTCGACTGAAACAGAGTTCAGACCAAAGCCTACCTATACCCATTCTTTTATACAGAGGAGAAAGTTGCAAACTCCGCAATGGAAACAAAGACCAGAGAAGATTCCTGTAATTGACGCGGTGATCACTAACAATGGCCTGTTGATGGCTTATGCCAGGCAGGGGGATACCCCCGAAGAAATTGCAGCGCGTCATGGTAGGTCGCTGAAAGATGTTTTGGCTTATAATGAACGCTTGACCTCAAGAGATCAACAACTGCGATTTACGGAAAGGGTATACTTTCAAAAGAAGAAACGTGCTTATAAAGGCAGTCTCAAGTACCACACTGTTGTGGAAGGAGAAACTATGTATGATATTGCTCAAACCTATGGTATCCAGTTGGAAAAGCTTTATGTGCGTAACCGGATGTATCCCGGTACCGAGCCCGCACACGGTGAGAAGATTTGTCTAAAAGGAATGATCAAATCAAAAAATCGACCCAAGCTCCGGTATGTGGACAATGGGGATCTTGCCCTGCAGGAAAGGCCGCCATCCGCTCCCCCAGAACATAAAATCCGTATTACAAGATCAGAAAAAAAACATGTAGTAAATTCGGGTGAGACACTCTATGCCATTGCTAGTCAATACAACATTACAGTGGCTTTGTTAAAGGATCTGAATAATTTGGAATCTAATTTGATTAGACCAGGTCAGGTATTGGTCATAAATTAGAAGATTTCATAATGAAGATATATGCAGGTGTACTATTTCTCGTGATGCTTTCACAGCAGGTGTTTACACAGAGCTATGCCTTTGGTCTTAAGGGTGGACCGACAATTGGACTCCAACGTTGGAACAATTATCAGGGAAACGATCCATTAGTGGCTTACCACGTTGTGGGCTTTATTGAGACAGCACAGGAAGAGGAATCAGGATCTATTTTTGCCGAGATTGGTTATCATGTTAAAGGCCGTACGGTCCATTTCAATTCTTCGGTCAATCCACTCACAGGAGCCAATTACGAAGCCAGAAATTTTCAACTAAAATTCAACAATGCGTCTCTTTCAGCCGGTGCCAGGAAGAAATTTCCGGTAGGTAATTCCCTGGCTTATTATTCACTTGCTGTGCGGGGGGAGTACAATATTTCCTCAGAACTTGAGATCTATGAAGGTTTTGAGGCAGGTATAAACAAGGTGCTTTACGGCATCACCCTGGGGGGAGGTTTCGAATTTCCCTTCTCAGAATTAATTGGAGGTATTCTCGACTTTCGTTTTAGTCCGGATCTATCCCGGCAGATTTTTGTTCCCCCTTTTGAGTGGGATAACCCCTTTACCGGGAATCAGGAAATTTTCCGGGAGCAGAGTGTAAAGAACATCGCATTTGAAATCTCGTTAGGTCTGCGATTTTTACATAAGATCATTTACGATGAGTATTAGTAGTCAGTCAAACTACTGGTAGCTCATACACATGTCTTTTCCTGAGTTTATTCCTTTCAAATCCATGTCCGAATGGGCTTTAAATCCGGACGGGGTTCGCCAGGAGTGTGCCGTGATGCTTACCTTTTGAGAGCCGGACAATAGAAAATCAATTTTGGCTCAAAATGCCTTGAAAATAAGACGTTTCGCTGAATTTTCTTACCACCATTAGCGTTCATTCAGGCCTTGTCACAAAGTTGTTAGCTCAAAATTTAAGGGCGGAACAGCCTCCTAGAATGCGTTTTGTCTTGCCTTCCGGCCAAAAACCGTGCGAAAAACAATTTTTATATCCAGCCAGAAGCTCCAATTTTCAATGTACCAAAGATCGTGATTGATTCGCTCAGTCTTTTGCCTTACCGTTTCCGTCGGCCCTCTCCATCCATTTACTTGTGCCCATCCAGAGAGGCCTGGCTTAATGTAGTGCCTGATCATATACTCATCTACGATTTGGCGAAAATCATTTTGGAGATTGACCCGGTGGGGTCGGGGCCCGATCACGCTCATTTCACCTCGCAATACATTGATAAACTGAGGGAGTTCATCCAGGTCATATTTGCGCAGGAATTTACCAATTTTGGTGATCCTGGGATCATTTTTAATAGTTGACCGGGTACCATTTTTCGGATCATCACATTCAGACATTGTCCTGAATTTTAAGCAACGAAAGGTGGTGCCAGCTTCACCCTTGCGAATCGGAGCATACAAAATGGGTCCTCTACCATCCAGTTTTATCAGAATTGCGATGAGCAAAAGGATGGGAGACAATAGGATCATCACGCTCGCTGCAAACACCATGTCAAAAGCCTTTTTCAACAGGTAGTTTCTAAACTTGTCTAACGGACTCTTCCTTAGTTGATAAACGGGCATGCTGCTATCTAGCGCATATGACCGGTAGTTTTGACCAACATAGAGCGGTGTTTCCGGCACTAGATTCACTCTTACACCTCGTAAATCAGCCGTTTTAATGGCTGTTTTTATTTCCTCCTCTCGCTGTTGCGGCAAGCTGATGAAAATTTCATCTATTTCCTGTGAATCCAGGATGTTTCCCAGATCATTAAGTCCGCCTATTCTGTTGGCTAAGGATTCGGTGTCATCACCGATGACACCAACCATTTCATAACCCAGATGGGAATGTTGTTTGGTGTAGTCAAAAATCTTGTGTGCAACCTTACCATTTCCTACCAAAAGTACATTGTAATGCGTACTGGCATAGCGAGTACGTCTTTTCATAAACTCAAACAAAGGTTTGAGTAATACAATATTACAGATGGTGAAAAGAAAGATTGGGAGTAAGAGCGAGCTTCGGTTAAAGTACTCAACCTTTAAAAGAATGGTTAAAGTAGCCATAATTCCAATGAAAATAAATCCATTGCGAACTACTTGTCGGCTCCGTTCCTGGAATGAGCCCATGATGTGATTCTCGAGATTGCCATCGGCAAGGATGATCATCAACCAACTCACATTAAAAACGGCGAGTAGGGTGAAGAGGTTTTCTCTGAAACCTATGTCTGAAAAGCTGTTCAATAAATCGGGTGTTCTAATAAATAGAACGAATAAAACGCAAAAGTTCAATAAAAGACATTCATAAAACAGCCTTCCAAAGACAAGGTATTGTCTTTTGGAAATCATAGTTTTAAGTGTCCCGCAAAACTTAGCTATACTTGATCAGGATAACGTTTGGGATCAGGATAACAATTGGGTGCTCACGGGGGATTTTAAGTGTTTCTAAATAAAAATTACTATGGTTGGAGCTATACTAATCGTACCGATAAAGATATTGCATAATGGCCTCTGATCAAAGCTTTTTTAATAAATATTTTTCTAATTCTCATTTGGGCTTCATACTGAGTTTGTAATGTATCAGAAAATAGCACGATATATTGAAAAACAAGCCGTTATGTGACTTTTGTCGCTTGAATGAAGGCGCCGCTACTCTGCAAATCTGTATCTGAAATAGACTGCCAATGCGGCGAAATTTCGTGTCTTTTTAAGCCATCTGTTCGCATGTTTTTTAAGCTGCAGATAATATTAAAATTATATTTATTTATACTGTTAACATAGCTCGAAAATGGTAAACGATTTAAAAAATATGGACGATTTCCGCGGATTATTTTCCAGCAATTTTCCGACATTCTAAGATGTCCATTCCAAATGTCAGATATATTGTGGGCGGTCAGATCTATTTGATGACTCATGACTCCCCCGGGTTTTAAGAGCCGTTCAATGACCCCAAACAGCTTATCGAGATCGTCCACATATTGCAGAACAGAGTGTGAAAAAACCAGGTCAACGGATTCCCTGGCTAGGGCTTGACTTTTCATCCATGGTACAATGTATTTGACTGTGATTTCACTGGAGACTTCATTTTGTTGCAGTGCTTCACGGATTTTCTCCAATCGAGATTGGGATAAAGCTGCATTAAGAATTTCGTCTGTAAGTATGTGACTGGGAAACAAGCCATCATCCAGCAGGCCATCATAATCGGGCCAACCCTGTACCGGTCGGGGTGCACGTGCTTTAAAGAGCTGCACCAATTCATCAAGAAGACGAATATTTAATTCAGGATTATCATAGTCTACGACATCGAGCGCATAGTATTTTGATGATCCGCTGAGTAGAGCCGCGATTCCCACCCCTAATGTATCTCCCGGGCCAAATTCAGCCACAGCATCTGGAATTTTGTGATATCCTTTATCCCAAAGCAATACCAGGTGTTTCAACCAAATTCCATAATAATAACTCGCTTTCTTAATCTTGTTAGTTCCACGATTCCTGATCAGTTCTCCACTTCCCGGTATGTAACTGATCAAACCCTTCATATAGGCCAGCATCTCGCGCTTGGGAATCATCACTAGAGATTTAAATTAAGTTTCTTTAGAAAAGTGATGAATCCACTAATGTGCATTTCCAATACCGCGGCAGTAGTGTAGCGATTAACGTTGACACGAGGTAGACGTACCATTTCGGTTTTCATGACCTCTGAAACATTGCCAATATTGGTAGTGACGGCTGATGTAAATCCACACTCCCTGATAAAAGAGTACTCGCGTTCAAATGCTTCCCTTTGCTTTCCAAAGGGATAGGCGAAATGTTTGATCTCCATACCCAGCCTGTCTTTAAGTTCTTTTCCCGAGCCCGTAATTTCATCTGACAGTTGTTGCTGGGATAATAACCGTAAAGGCAGATGGTTTACAGTATGAGATGCTATAGTGACCAATGGATCTTTGGCTAACTCACCAATTTGTTCCCAGGTAAGCATATTTTCATTAGTGAATCGAAATAGATCATCAAAATAATTAGAGAATATTTGTCTAAATACGTCAAGATGACATGCTGGATCCAGTTCCTGCATGATCAGGTCCCGGATTTCATTGAATACATTTTCTTTTTCTTCTTTCTTTTGGCATTTGTATTTTAAAGGCTTGCCCTTCCAAACTATCGATATCGAATCATTTGTGCTTAAAATCTCTTCCAGCAGATACCACCAGATGACAGCTTTTCGGTTGATAAAATTGGTTGTGATGTAGATCGTAAATGGTACTTGGTATTTTTTAAGGATGGGATACGCATGGGTTAAATTATCTATATATCCGTCATCAAAAGTGAAAACAACGAATTTCTTATCTGCTGTCGACTTGTAGCTCGCTAATTGATCTATGGAAAGAAAATCATATTTTCTCTTTTTAAAAAAGAGAATAGTAGCTTCCAATTGTTCTGCGTCAATTTCCAAACTTTCATGATTGTGAACACGAAATTCCCTAGACTTGGGAAGTATCCGATGAAACATTAAAATAGTGCCTGCTCCTGACCACTTTTTACCCAACCATTTATAAATTGGTGAAATCGTGAGCCAGGGCGCAATTATTGCCAGGATTTTTTTCTTATTTCGCAGGCTCATGTAACAAGTTGTATTTTAATTTAGAGTTGAATAGCTCTTTGTATCTATCAACAACCCGGTCTATTCCATATTCATTTAATGCATGTATTTTGGCTTTTTGCGCCATATCTTCCAAGATACCGGGATTTACCAGAGCAAATTTGATTTTATTTGCGAGGTCTTCCGCATCTTTTGATTTAAAATATAAAACTTGACTATCATCAAAAATTACTCGGTTTTGCGGGATGTCACTACAAATAATCGGTGTTCCGAGTATTGCCACCTCCAGTAACATCATCGACATGCCTTCGATTTCCGACGGGAAAATAAAAATATTGGCATGTTGTACCAGAGCATTTAAAAGTGGTTGGGAAGCGACATAGTCAACAAAACGTACATCAAGGTTATTACTTTGTGAAATAAGCTCATCGGAGTATTCCTTCATTTGACTCATGTCACCGGCAATAACCACAGGATTAGTATACTGCATCAATTGCAAAGCCTTGATAAAATGATGACAGCCCTTTAGTGGAATAATTCGCCTTGCTGCAAAGAATAAGAATGGTCCTTTTATGGAATGCTTGGTAAGAAATATTTCCTTTTCTGAAGCTGGGCAGACCTGAGGTGCAGAGACGCCATTGGGAATGTACAAAACTGATTTATGGTATTTCGCCTCGTAGTATTCGCATTGTGGTCTAGAGATTGAAGTGCGGGTGGCTCCGGTGTGCATAAATAGCCATTCAGCCAGACGAAAATACACTTTTCCGAACTTACCCCATTTGCTGTTGAGATAGGGTATTTCATGTGAGGTAGCGATCACTGGAAACTTTAACCTGATAAAAGGGATAAAATAGGAAGCTTCGGTCTTATGCACATGTACCAGATCGTATTTTCCCTTAACCAACAAATGTAACAGGCATTTGCAAAAGAAGAAAAACACACCAAAATTCTTAATCTCCGGTTCGGAAAATTGAATTGTTTTAACCCCAGGTATATTTTTTTCTGCCATAGGGTGTTGATAGCAGTAAATGGTGATTTGATAGTCATTATTAATATGCCTTAACAGGGACTCCACTACTCGGCTGGTACCACCGCGAGATGGGAAATATTTGATTCCAAAAATCGCAATTCTCTTTTGTTGATTTTCAGTCATACTTATAGTTCTTCTATAAAGCATAAATATTGCTTCAGGAAATGATCAAGATTGAATTCTGAGCTAATG
>JABDLW010000055.1 GCA_013001805.1 Saprospiraceae bacterium
GTGCTTGAAGATGCAGATAGAATAAAGAGATGAGGAGGAGGCCAATTTTCTTCATGTTAACTATAAATTTTGTTGCCACTAAATTATCTGTAGCGTACAGTAGCTAATGTAATAAGTTGAAAGGAACCGGCCTGATACTTCCCCGAACAATTTTCGTAAATTACCAATGTTCTGATGTGATAAATAATCAAACTATGTTTCGAATCCTCTTTTTACTCTTGATTTTTGCTTGTAAGTCCAGCACGCAATCAACAGATCTATCATCTGTAAATCAAGTTCATTTTGACCGGGATTCGGTCGCGAATGAAATGGAAATGTGGATGCAGAAGGCATGCATTGGTCCCTGGTATCCCAGATGCATAGATTCGACTTATGGTGGTTTTCTAAGTGATTTTAATTATAAATGGGAGCAGGATGGCAGGCAAAATAAAATGATAGTGACTCAGGCTCGGCATGTCTGGACCGCTTCGATTTTATTTGAACACTATCCGCAACAAAATTTATATCTCGATGTGGCCCAACATGGTTTTGAATTTTTGCGTGACAAAATGTGGGATAGTGATAAAGGTGGGTTTTATCAATTGGTAAACCAGGAGGGTGAACCTATTCGAGACGATGCTGAATACGGTTTGGTAAAGACAGCTTATGGAAATGCATTTGGTATTTATGGATTGGCAGCCTACTATCGCGTATCAAAGGAAGAAGGTGCCTTGGATCTTGCCAAGAAAGCCTTTGGCTGGTTGGAAAGCCATAGTCATGATCCGGTTGCCAAGGGCTATTTCCAATTTTTACTGGAGGATGGCACACCCCTTTCAGAAGGCCATACCAATCCCGCCAAGGATCAAAATAGCTCAATCCATTTATTGGAAGCGTTGTCAGAATTATATATTGTGTGGCCTGACTCTTTATTAAAAGAGCGAGTGGAAGAAATGCTGATTTTGATCAGAGATACTATAACCACTGAAATTGGATCACTAACCCTTTTCTCTGATAAAAACTGGAAGCCGGCAAGCTACCAGGATTCAACTGAAGATGTCATCAGGGACCATATTCATACCGATCATATTTCCTTTGGGCACGATATTGAAACAGCCTATTTGTTGATGGAGGCTTCCCATGTACTCCATGATCCCGATGATGCTAAGACACGGGCGAAAGCAAAAATTATGGTGGATCACACGATTCAAACCGGTTGGGATGATGAAAATGGAGGCATTTATGACGGCGGTTATTATTTCAAAAATAAACCAGGGATGACCATCGTACTGCATCATAAGGCATGGTGGGCACAGGTGGAAGCTATGAACACGCTCTTAATTATGGCCGACCTCTACCCTGATGATCCATTAGATTATTCATCCTTTTTTCTGAAAATGTGGGACTATACTAAAGACAACTTAATTGATAAGGAATATCCCGGCATTTTTGTGCGGGGTCTTGACCAGGATCCAGAAGCCAGAACGGCCGCTAAGGGTGGTATTTGGAAGGGTAATTATCATAATGTACGATCACTTTTGAATTGTATAAAAAGACTAAGAGGGGAGGAGCATTAAATAAGCGCTTCCCGATTTCATGTAGATTTGTGACTGGCAAATTGCTTCTTAAGCACTCGTGGCTCTTCATAATGGCCATCAAAATGCTTCAAAAAATTAATTGTTATACAATTCATTTTTCTTAAATTGATTGCTCAGCTATACATGGTTTCTGCTGATTTTATCTATCGGGGCTCAATTATAATTTGTGATAGACACCATCCCAACTTTCAGTACTGAGCGGTAGCGAGCTATCATGGACTCAAGTTGACCCAAGTAAGTGAAGATTTATTGAAATTTATTTTTTAACCTCTAAAAACCAAAAGATGGCAAATCGTACCATAGCAATTCTCCGGAGTGATCCCGATCCAATCGATCCCTCTAACAGTCGTTTAACTCTATCAGATAATGGGGTAACATTTGTTGATCCCGGTGATGTGGTCACCTGGATCATCGATAAAGACTGTGAAAAGATAACCTCCATTTTCATTCATGACGATGCCCGATTCGATTTATTCGACCCCGATCCGGCACCAGTATCGGGCAGTACACGTTGGACCGGAGTGATCAATCCTAAGACAGCAGAAAAAATCCAAGCGAAAAATTCCGGGAAACCACCGGAGCCCATTGTTGAAGGAGAAAATTATACCATTTATTGGTCTGAGGAAGGTCGTATTTATTCGTTTGACCCTATAATTCAAATCAATCCAAAAACATAAATTGTGTCAGCCGGTAGAAAGGCCGCCTGTGTTCTCGTATGCATTTTTTTACTGGGAGCCTCGCGTCTCGTAGCCCAGATACAAGGAGTATCAGATAGCCTACGCATTATTTACCAGCAGGATACCGCCCAGGGAGAGGTAAAGTTGGAGTTATTGAGAAATTTGGCTTTTAACGAAGTGAACGATCTCAATTTAGCACTACAATATGCAGAGGAACTCCTTGATCATGCGCAACAACTCGATAATGCTACCTATCTGGGCCATGGCTACTTTCAGAGAGGAAATAAGAAGCGGCTCCAGGGTGACCTGAATGAGGCAATGAATTCTTTTTTTCGCAGTGCTGAGGTAGCCAATAAAGTGAAATTAACTTCACTCGAAGGAAGTTCATATGCGGCTATTGCTGATATTTATGCTATTTCGAATAATTTTTCCAACGCAGTTTTATACTACAATAAAGCCATCTCAATTCTCAGAACATCGAATGATGCAATAGCTCTGGCATCCAGCATTATGAACGCTGGTGATGCGTTGCTCAACAACCAGCAATATGATTCTGCGCTAGTTTACTTTGATGAATCAGGAGCTATCTTTGAACAGATGAATTACCTGGTAGGAAAGGCCTACAACCTTGGGAATATTGGAATGGTGTATGCTAACAAAGGGCAAAATGAGATAGCGGAAAAAAACATAAATGCAGCGATCAGCATTTTGGAGGAATCAGGTGATTACTATCCAATAAGTGTATATCTCCTTGCCATGTCGGACATCTATTTTAAGAGGGGGAATGATCAAACAGCCTTAGATTATGCTGTGAGGAGCCTCCAATTGGCTCAACAATACGGCTTGAAAGACCAGATTAGTGAAGCTAGCCTTAAATTATCTCAATTATATGAGCAAGCTGGAAATACATCCGAATCACTGAAGTATTATAAAGAATACATTGCTTTCCGTGATAGCGTCAACAATATAAGATCGGTGCAGGCCATGGCAGATCTGCGCACAGACTATGAAGTTTCTCAGAAACAAAGTGAGGTGGATCTCTTGGCGCAACAGAGGCAGAACCAACGTAATGTACTTGTGTTTTTAATCCTTATTCTTGCATTGGCAGCTGTGTTATTGGGGACATTATTTTGGTATTACCGGAATATCAGAAGAGAGAAGAAAAGGTCTGAGAGTCTTCTGCTCAATATTTTACCAGCGAAAACTGCTGAGGAATTAAAATTGAAGGGTAAGGTGGATGCTGTAAAATTTGATGAGGTTACTGTTTTATTTACTGATTTTGTGCAATTTACCCGGATAGCTGAGGAAGTTGAACCAGTACAACTGGTGAAAAGTATTGATCATTATTTCCGCGGTTTTGATGAGATCACCACCAAATACGACCTGGAAAAGATAAAGACAATTGGTGATTCGTATATGTGTGCCTGTGGACTTCCGACAGCGAATCCAACGCACGCAAAAAACGCCATTCTCGCAGCCAGGGAAATGATTGAATTGGTCAACAATCGACCGCAAACGTCAAGTGGCTTGAGTCATTTTCAAGTTAGAATCGGAGTGCATACCGGACCTGTAGTAGCAGGTATTGTTGGCATTAAAAAGTGGCAGTATGACATATGGGGAGATACCGTTAATATTGCCTCGCGTATGGAATCGAAATCGGAACCGGGCAGGGTGAATTTGTCGGAAACCACTTATCGTGCAATTAAAAATGATTTTACCTGTATGTATCGTGGCGAAATGGAGATTAAAAACCACAAGTCAATTAAAATGTATTTTCTAGTCTAGAGCAGCATTCCCCAAAAATATACAGTTAACTGCTCGCCTTTAAACAGTGTTCAAAGCAAGCAGCCAAATTTTTTTATTTGCATTTGATTTGCCACAGAAGATCTGAGACGCGACGAATTATTTAGCAGAGAAAAATTCAAAGACTTCGTGAGTGGCCAAGCTTATTTGTTCGCAATTTTGTTTGCTACACTAGAATCCGAAGAGTCCTGGAAGCCACATACTCAAAGCAGGAATGTAAGTGGTGAGCATAAGAGCAAGTAGCATGGCAAGGAATAGCGGTAAAAGCGGTTTAATTACCTTTTGAATGGTGGTCTGCGCTACACCTACCCCGATAAAGAGAACCGATCCTACCGGAGGAGTACAAACGCCAATACAAAGATTCATCACCATTATGATTCCAAAATGTACCGGATCAATACCAATTTTGGTTACCACTGGTAAAAATATAGGAGTAAAAATTAAAACAGCTGGCGTCATATCCATAAAGATTCCGACAAATAAGAGCGTTAAATTGATGATAAATAAAATCACAATTTTATTATCACTAATTCCCAGCAATAAGTCGGTAATTTGCTGTGGAATGTTTTCGTAGCTCATTACCCAGGACATGCTGATGGATGTTGCGATGAGCAAGGTCACAATAGCTGTTGTGCCTACACTATTGATGAGTATACTCGGCAGGTCTTTGGTCTTTACTTCTCGATAGAAATACGCCAAAATCAGGCAGTATAAAACGGCCACTGCACTGGCTTCTGTGGCGGTAAAAATACCAACTACAATACCACCAATGACCACCACCAGCAATAAGAGACTGGGGAAAGCCCTTACAAACGCCCTTGAAGTTTCCTTGAAAGTACTGCGTCGCCCGGTCGGGAAACCTTTCCTTTTTGCCCAAATTACTGCCACCGTCATCAGCATGAGACCAGTAATAATACCAGGAATATACCCGGCTAGAAATAACGCAGCAATAGAAGCACCACCGCTGGCAAGTGAGTACACAATTAAAATATTACTGGGAGGAATCACAAGACCCGTAGTAGATGATGTGATATTAATCGCCGCCGAAAACTCGCGGGAATATCCCTCTTTCTCCATGCGAT
>JABDLW010000065.1 GCA_013001805.1 Saprospiraceae bacterium
ATCTAATGTCAATGCCGTAATATTTGTGGCATTAGGCCTCTTGTTTGTGTTTATGTTTTATCTCACTGCCATTATTGAAAAGATGGAACGGCAAGTGTCTGATACGATCAGGAATTTAGCTATTGAAAATCAGAGATTAAAAGAAGAGTTGAGAGACAGCAAAATAACTTCAGATGAAGATTCTCTTCGTTCTTGAAAGTTATTATCCAAATGTTGGCGGCTTAGAAACACTTTTTACCAGCCTGGTCAATTCTCTGGCACACTATGGCCATGAAATTACCATCATTACCAACAAGCCATCTTCAAAACTCTCTACGGGTGATGTGCCGCATAACGTAAACATTCATCGGTATAATTTTCGCAACCGCTATTTATTTACCCTGCTGGCATTTTTCCCAGCCTTGTGGTATGCAAGGAAGCATGATCTAATCCACACCACCTCCTACAATGCTGCTATTCCTGCTTTTTTAGCCGGGACGATCTATAGAAAAAAAGTCTTCATAACCTTTCATGAATATTGGGGGAAACTGTGGTTCTCTTTACCATTTTTTAGCAGGATATTACTCTGGGGGCACTATATCTTTGAAAAAGGATTGGTTAAAATACCATTTGACAAATTTATTGCCGTCTCCCAACACACTTATGACCGGCTTGAGCAAGCAGGGGTACCCGCGGCAAAGATCGAGAGAATTTATAATGGCATATCCTATGATGCATGGAAGCCACCCAAGGCAAACATTAAAAACTCAAATCGACATCTTTTTCGTTTTATTTATTTTGGGAGACTCGGAATTTCCAAGGGATTAGATCTCTTGATTGAAGCAGCTTATTTACTAAATCGGAGGGGGGCGCTCTTTGCCTTACACCTGGTACTCCCAATTGAGCCGAAAGGTTTGTTTAATCGCGTGTTGAATTTGATTGCACAAAAAGAATTGTCAGAGTTGATTACAATAGATCATCATTTACCCAAGAGTATATTAATTGAAAAAATAACTAATGCAGATGCCGTTGTCATACCCTCCTATAATGAGGGATTTTGTTATACGGCTGTAGAAAGTGTAGCATTGGGAATGCCAGTTATTTATACGAATCGGGGAGCTCTACCTGAAGTCGTGTCCGGGAAGTATATTGTTGTGGATAAGTTCAATGCTGAATCATTGGCCAATGCTATGCAAATGGCGATTAGTGGAAATTGGGATAAATCTGAGCTTAAATATTTTTATTTAGCAGATACAGTTAATGATTATATATCACTATATCAGGAATTTTTGGATTCAGAGGGATGAAAATAGTTTTTCTCGGAGATAGCATAAGCACCCAAAAAACTGGGATACATTACTATGGCTTGGAACTTATTAAATCTGTCCTCAGCCGGTATCCAGAGCATGATTATCGCGTCATTACCACTAAAAAAATCGATGCACTTTCAATTCCTCAAACCATTGTTCCTATTGTAAAATTACTTCCACTGCATTTAAGGATGCGGCAGCTTTGGAAAATTCCCAAGATTGTTAACCAGCTCAAACCTGATTTAGTGATCGAGATGGCGCATTTTGGACCCTTCAATTTGTCTGAAAAAATTAAGCGGGTCACCGTGATTCATGATCTTACTCCTATTAAATTTCCCCATCTTCATCCATGGCAAAGTAGCCTGGCCCACAAGTTTTTTTTACGCAGTATTATAAAAAAAGCCGATTATCTTATAGTTAATTCAGAGTGTACCAGGTCGGATATCGTCAAACTCTACGCAAAATCAATTTACGATATACACATATTTCACCCGCCACTCCCATCTTTTCCGGTCAATCATGCCGAAAAGAAGGAAGTTGACACTTTGACCGGTCCCTATTTCCTCACCGTGGGGACGCTCGAGCCAAGAAAGAACCACCCGACGATTTTAAAGGCATTCGAGAAATTTTGTGAAAAAAATCGAAATTTTAAGCTGCTGATAGTCGGAGGGAGGGGCTGGAGAAACCGGGATTTTGAAAAACTACTTGAAAAGTCTCCCGTGAAAGACATGGTTGTATTATCCGGCTACGTTTCGAGGGCTGAGTTAGCCCGTCATTATAAAGGAGCAACTGCTTTTATCTTTGCTTCAATCTACGAGGGGTTCGGAATTCCGATCCTCGAGGCTCAATCTTTTGGCACACCTTTGATTTTAAGTGAAAATAAGAGCTTTCCCCCGATGGCAATGGGGGCAGCATTGCGATTTGATACCTTTGATGCAGATCAACTTAGCGATCACATGTTGCATGTGGCGGAGGATCCGGAATTACGAACTCGATTACAAAAACAATCCCGTGCGAGTTTTCAACAGGCCAGTACCCTGGATTCAAATTTGGATCAAATATTTCGACCTGACGCTATGCAAAAGGATTGAATAAACGACCCAACATCATCAATCCTTCCCTGAAACTCTGACCTTTGGCCAGAGTCTCCTTAGTGTAAACCACACTGACCGGAGCTTCCGCTACCTTAAACTGGAACATGTTGGCCTTCTTGATAATGTCAATACAGAATTCAAATCCATTGTAGTCTATTTGCAACTTCTCGGCAAACCTCCGTGTCATCACCTTAAAGCCAGACTGGCTGTCAGTGACATATAGACCTGTGACTAAGTAGCTGATGATATTACCGACTTGATTGTAAAGCCGTCGGGTCAACGGAATATTATTTTTTTGCAGGAATCTGGAGCCGATGAGTAGATCGACTTCCTTGTCGCCCTCTAGTATTTTCACGAGATCGATCAGATCTTTCGGATCGCTCTGATGGTCTGCATCAATTGTTGCAATATATTGGGCATTCTTTAAGAGGGCAAATCTGATGCCGGTCATCGTACTTGCTCCTGGTCCTAGATTGACTATGTGTTTTAACTCATAAACTCCTGCAGAATCGGGAATGACATCGGAAGTATGATCCGTACTTCCATCATTTACTACTACAATATTCTTAAAGCCGAAATGCTGCAGTTTTTCAATCACCCCGGCTATGCGGTCACCCTCGTTTAACGCAGGTAAAACAACGTAGAATCGATCTAGATCAACTACCGGAACAGGTTGTTTAAGGATGGTAGTATCGTGTAAAGCTTCCATAGTGACCCTAGTCATAGACAAAGCAAAGATATATAATTAATTTTTGTCATACAATATACACTATGGGCTCGGCATGCATACCAAATGGGCTCCAAGATTCGTATCTTTACAAAGGTACGACTTTAGTAAAAAGTGGCCTGCTACATGCCATGCAATAATATTTGATTTTGGTATTGAATTTTGCTTTGAGTAAAAACATTGGTTTGCATGGTTCGTGGAATATGAGGTTAAAGAATGTAAATGGTTAAATTATGACAGAGCCCGAAACCGTGATTTCAGTGAGAAACCTGAGCAAGACTTTTCACGTAAGAGAAAAACCCGTGAGCTCGATCCGGGATGCCGTCCTCAATTTCACCAGATTTCGGTCTGCTTCCCATGAAATTAAGGCATTACAAAACATCAATTTTGAGGTGAAAAAGGGCGAAATCATTGGAGTAATCGGACGAAATGGAAGTGGTAAGTCCACGCTGCTTAATATTATTCTGGGATCTATGCGGGCAGATAAAGGCAGTGAGCTCTTCACTAAGGGCCGGATCGTCCGATTATCTCTGGGGATGGGGTTTGATCCAAACCTAAGTGCGCGTCATAATATATATGTGAATGGCAGTATACTGGGATTGACATTCAAAAAAATCGGCTTGGCTTTTGCCGACATCATTTCTTTTGCTGACCTGGAGGACTTTGTTGATACTCCACTCAAGTATTTTTCGAGTGGTATGCGTATGCGGCTCGCATTTTCGGTAGCCCTGCATGCCCAGGCAGATATTTACCTTATGGATGAAATATTTGGTGGTGTCGGCGATGAAAGTTTTCGTGAAAAGTCTAGAAGAGTATTCGAAGACACCTTTCTGGAAGGCCGTACAATAATCTTCGTGAGTCATAGTCTACCCCAGATCGCAGAGTTTAGTGATAAGGTACTCCTCATTAATAAAGGAACTCAGGTGTTATTTGATGAACCGGACATAGCCTTGGCCAAATACCGTGAAATGGTAGCAAATCCCGTTATGGCTACCAAATAGTCTCTAATTAGAATTAGAAATATATTGGACCCGGTCCCAGGTACTTCTCGGCAATAGGCTGGTAGTACGCTTTGATTTCATCCAGGCTGTAGATTTGCTGACTTTTCGTATAGAGATCGTATTTGTTGAAATCCAATATCCATTTTCTGTACTGCTTATCTTTCTCGTTGGTAAACTGTGTGTAGCTACCGCCTGTATGCCAGGGATAGAATGAATGGTAGCGGACCATAACCATGCCAGCCTCAGGAATCCTATTTTCCCGGTGATGCAGTAGAACCTGATAGAGATATTCATCGTGACCCCATGCCAGATCAACCTGATCCAGGCCGCAAGCTCTTCTGTAGGGTCCAAGCTCAGTACCATAGATTGGATGCTGAGAATCCGGATTCAGGTCGTTAAATTCTGGATATACACAGGTATCTGGCAAAGTGCAGCCGACAACAAAAACATCACCAACCATGCCCCATTGTTCATCTTGACTGGTACCATCTTCATCACATCCTTTCACAAACATCATCTTGCCCAAATCGTGTATCAATCCAACCAGCTGCATCCAGTCAGGACGATGGTCGGCCCGGATAGCTTCTGCAGACTGTATCAAGTGCTGCACATTTGGCAGATTTATATCCGGATCGCTCACATCGATTAGCTCGTTTAGTTTTTCCATGGCATCCCATAAATCCATGGGAGTATCGTAGGTTAAATATTTTTCTTTCATACGTTGCACGTAATCATAAGTTTGACGTGAGCGCATTTTTCGATAGTGCTCTTTTACCGCTGCAGTAATATCGCCCTGGTCATAATTTCTGAAAGTATTCTTTGCCTCTGTGCTGATTTCCATGCCATTTAAATTTTATGAATTTCTTGACTTCAAAAGTAAGTAATTGTTGGAACTAAAACTTGATAGAGTTAAGTATCTGGCGGCAAGGTTGGTGGACTTTTTTTAAATAACAAAAGAATACATTTTTGCTCATTAGGAATTATTTCTAACTTATGGAACAGACACTCACTTTCTTTTCCGGAGTAAACATATACTCTTATCTTATATGCAAGTGCAAGGGACACATACCTTAGGTTTACCGATACGTCGAGTATGGAACCATATTCTTGACCCTGCCATCTTACAGGAAGTAACACCAGGCGTCACGCAATTGATCGAATTAGAGCCAAACCAATACGAAGCAGTATCGGTAATGAAGATCGGACCGGTAAGAGGTACTTTCAAAGGACAACTCAATGTACGCCAAGTGAAACCTCACGAGTCCTTTGTCCTTTCCCTGTCTCAAAACAGCACCATAGGATCTGCTCAGGCTGATATTGAAGTGTCACTAATAGAAAAAGAAGGAAATACGGATGTCATATATAGTGGCAATGCCAATCTTACCGGTGTAATAGGAAGGTTAGGTCAACGTGTCCTTGGCGGAGTGGTTAATACATTGGCAAAACAATTTTTCTCAGATTTCGAGAATAAAGTAAAAGAATTAGAATAAGCATTAATTACTCATTTAATAAGCATTAGAATGAATAAAGTAACGGTTACTATCAATGGCCAGGTTTTCTCGGTAGAAGTGGAACCAAGGAAGCTGCTGGTTGATTTATTGAGGGACGATCTCGGACTTACAGGTACTCATGTTGGTTGCGATACTAGTAGTTGTGGAGCCTGCACGATTTTGGTAGAAGGCAAGGCAATTAAGTCCTGTACTATGCTTGCTGTCCAGGCTGATGGAATGGTCATAAAAACGATTGAAGGCATGACCGGTCCGGATGGATCATTGCATCCCTTACAGATTGCATTTAATGAAAGTCATGGTTTACAATGTGGTTTTTGTACTCCCGGGATGATCATGACTGCGACCGACCTGCTTTCCCGAAATCGTCAACCTACTGAAGGTCAGATTCGCCATGCTTTGGAAGGCAATTTTTGTCGATGTACCGGCTATCATAATAT
>JABDLW010000071.1 GCA_013001805.1 Saprospiraceae bacterium
GTGCTTCCTTTTTTGGGAATGTAAATAGGCCCGTAGTTATCGACTGTCCAATTACCATTTATTTTTTCGTCATAGGGAAAAAGTGGTCGAGGTCTTTGCGGTAGTAATTCCACCGTAACATTTCCCATGCTCTTGATTTTTTCTACCTGATCACTACTTAGCATGTATATATTATTGCCGGGACTATCCGATAAATTTATATCCCATTCCTTCAATTTTCGTGTATTGAGTGCCCCTTGTGTCCGTACAATATAAGCAAACTGCATTTTGGATGGATTCGTTGCCGCTTCACCATTAATATGCACTTGTCGATTAATAATCCGGATGCTATCACCAGGCAAACCGATACACCTCTTAATGTAGTGATCCATTTTATCCATTGGCCGGGTAACTATTTCGTCTCTTACTTGTGACAATGGGGTACCCTGACGCCGGATGTCGTAAACACTGTAGGTTCGGCCCGGGGTGATGATTACGCTGTCACCTTCCGGATAATTGAATACCACGGGGTCATTGTGATCGATTTTTTCCAACACGCCGGATCTCCAGTATTTTAATTTAGGTTTTTCCAGGTATGATTCTTTGTTTAGAAAAGGAATTCGGTTATGTAACAAAGGTATCATCGCAATGGTCATCGGTGTCCGTATTCCATAATGAACTTTGCTTACGCATAGAAAATCACCTACCAGCAATGAACCTTCCATGGAGCTGGTGGGTATCTTGTACATTTCAATTAAAAACATACGGATAAATGCTGCGGCGAAGACCGCGAAAATGATCGACTCTGTCCATTCCCGCGCTCCATTTTTTCGGTAGGGATTTTGTGCCTGTAATTTTCTGAATTGAACCGTATTCTGATTTTTTCGGGCTGTCTCCATCTTTTCTTTGTATGCTCTTTCACCCACCAGTACCGGGCCCTCATATTTTTCTTCTGGTTTAAGACCCAGGTAAAAAAATGTAACCGGACTGAGGACAACTGCCGCAACCGAATGCCAAAAACCATGTTTGCCAAAGGATCGAACCAGATCAATAGCCAGCCCGGCATAAATGAAGATATTTACAATGGGAAATAGCATCCATGCGGCATGTGCTTTCTGCCGGCCAACTAATTCCGCCATTACTACGAAATTAAATCCTGGGATCAATGCTTGCCACCCCGGTCTTCCCGCCTTTTCAAAAACTTTGTAAAGACTTATGCTTACCAGGATGTATAATATGAGAACAAATAATGAAAAACTCACTTGCTTTGGTTGTTTAAAAAGAGATCAGATAGTGCGGTTCATGAGGCGCAAATATAACTCAATTTGCAAGAGTACCTCTGTTACAATCTTGTTAATATGACCTGAACATCAGGGATGAATCGACCAGGGACATATTCTGGCCTACTAAATACCGAAACAAAAAAGCCCGTGTCCGGATGGACACAGGCTTTACTTAATTTTTTTGGATGTTTATGACCCTCAGTTCAACTTAAATGTTGACTTTCCCGCCAGATAACCTTTATTGTAGACTTCAACAGCATACAATCCTTTTTCCATTTCGGTGTCTGATTGCCAGCTCAGGCAACTCATCGCATCTGTACCGGTGTACATCAACTCTTTTGCCTTGGTGTAAGCTACCTCTTCGGTGGTTTCTACATTATTCAAAACGCCACTGCCCAGGCTCTCCACCTGAATGGTTTCGCCGGTTGGGTTGATGATACGCACGTAAAATTCTTCATTGCCCGGATCTGCTACGGCATTCTCATTGGCCTTGAAACAAATTTTCAGCAAGTCTACATTTTTCGCTGCACCTTTCTTTACCTCTTTACCACTAGCTTTCAATTTATAACCCTGTACATCAATATCAGTGACATTAATCACTGAGGCACGGGTCACCTTTTTAGAGAGCATGTTCTTTTCCTTGGTCAGACCGTCCTTTTCCTCAATCAATGCAGCTTTCACCGTTAGAAGCTCATCGTTTACTTGCCGTTCCTTGTGAACTTCTTCGGTGAGAATTTCCTTTTCTTCCGTCAGCCGGTTATTATTGGCCGCCAACATTTCATTTTCTTCTCTCAACTTGGTCAACTCTGCCAAGGTACTTTGTGCTTGATCCTTAAGCAATTTGATTTCTTCCCTGGCAGCAGCCAGATTTCTTTTGGAAGAGATTAAGCCACTGATTTGATCCTTTTGCTTTTTCAGCTCTTCCTTCTGATTTTCAATCATTGCATTCAACTCGGTGTTGTCACCACGAAGTTCTTCAAGGTCGGCCAGGGCCTCGTAGTATTCTTTTTCCAGCTCAGCCTTAACCGTAGCTGCTTCGTCAAGATCCATCTTATGCTTTTCAATAAGCTGGTCCTGTTGTGTGTTATTATAATATAACCACCCAATGATACCCAATAATGCCAATATAGTGATCGACGCAACGGCAATCAATTGGGTTTGCGAATTTTTTTGACTCATCTTGATAAATTTTGAAATTAGTTATAAATAAGGCTTTGCTAATAAACGTATTCGTGTGGATTTGATTGTAAATTGTCCACGATATTTTGTGATCTGTGCCGAAATGACAATGACTCATGCTTGAAAGTATACAAATACATAATGTGTTATTTATTGATCTCGAGACGGTTAGCTGTAAAGCTTCTTTTACGGCCTTGTCACCTCGAATGCAACAGCTGTGGCAAAAAAAAGCACGGGCAATAAACAGAATTTTGCCTCCCGACCAGTTTGACGAGGACGTCGCCAGCCAACTGTATGGAGAAAAGGCAGCTATCTATGCCGAATTTGGCAAAATCGTCTGCATATCAATAGGTTATCTGCATCCCACCAATAAGGAGTTTCGCATGAAATCATTTTGCAGTCATGACGAAATGCAATTGCTCGAAGATTTTGTGGAGCTCGTCAATCGTTACTTTTATGATCCCGATGAACACCTTATTTGTGGTCACAACATTAAAGAGTTTGACATTCCATACCTGTGCCGCCGGCTGGTGATTCACGGTATTCCACTTCCCGGCATTCTAAGTCTGGAGGGGAAAAAGCCCTGGGAAACCAAGCACCTCATCGATACCATGCAGTTGTGGAAGTTTGGTGATTTTAAAAACTTCACTTCACTGGACCTCCTGGCTGCAGTACTTAATGTCGATACCCCCAAAGATGACATCGATGGCAGTATGGTGGGCAAGGTGTATTGGGAGGATCAAGACTTGCCCCGCATTTCGCTGTATTGCGAAAAAGACGTGGTGACTGTCGCCCAGGTATTGTTTAAGATGAAGGGAGCGGATCCAATTGCAGCAGATAAAATTGTATCTGTATGAATTCTGCAAGGGGGCACCTTCACGCTCTGACATTGCTCCTGGGGCAAGAGCTGGGCCTTCATCAAATTCCAATTATATTTGTCGCATGAAACACCTGGTAGCACCTTCACTTTTAGCTGCGGATTTTACTCGACTGGGCGAGGCGGTTGAGTTTGTTAATAATAGCAAAGCCGACTGGCTACATATCGATGTAATGGATGGCTCGTTTGTGCCTAACATTTCGTACGGGTTTTCGGTGCTCGATGCGATTAAACCAATCTGCAGGAAACCGCTGGACGTGCATCTTATGATCGTACATCCGGAAAACTATATTGAGCGGTTTCGTGAGTCTGGCGCTTTCGGAATTACGGTACATGCTGAAGCTTGCGCCCATTTGCACAGCACGATCCAAGAGATCAGGAAGAGCGGTGCCCAGGCTGGAGTGGCTATCAATCCGTCTACCCCCGTTATGATGTTGGAAGATGTACTGGAAGATCTTGACCTGGTTTTGGTGATGTCTGTCAATCCCGGATTTGGCGGTCAGAAGTTCATTTATCGTTCGCTACATAAGATCCGGCAATTAAAAGAAATGATCATCAAAAGAAATCTCCAGGTTAAAATTGAAGTAGACGGTGGTATTGGTCTGCAAAATGCCGAAGCCATCTTGCAGGCCGGAGCTGATGTTCTGGTGGCAGGAAGTTCGATCTTTAAGTCAGATAATCCGGAGGAGTATATTGGACGGCTAAAATCAATTGGTGTAGATACCATATTGGTTTAGTACACGTTAGAAAAAAGTCTAAATCGAGTACATGCTCAGGAAATTTACTATCCTCTTCGTTTTGTCTGTTTTTGTTTCATCAGTTTTTAGCCAAACAAGTACTGTCATAGGCTTTGTTAGAGACGCACTAACCGAAGCACCGATCGATGTTGTGACCGTGTATGTGGAAGGAACCAATAGAGCGGTAGAGACCGATGAACAAGGGTATTTTCAAATTAGTGTGCCAGCCCAACAACGCAACATGCTGGTGTTCACCAGGATCGGATATAAGTTGTCTAATTTTCAGGTAGAGTCAATCGATCCGGGCCAATCGGTACGGTTAGATATCGATTTGGTGCCTTCAACTTCCGATCTGGAGGTGATCGTCAGGGAGAGTAAAGTAAGTGATGCCGGAATGATCAAAGAGGATGTGGAGGAACTAAAATTATTACCCAGCACCACAGGGAATCTGGAATCGGTGTTGCCACATATTGCCCTCGGTACCAGCGGTGGCACTGGGGGGGAATTGAGTTCGCAATACAATGTGCGGGGAGGCAACTATGATGAGAATCTGGTCTATGTGAATGACTTTGAGATCTATCGGCCACAATTGATTCGGGCGGGGCAACAGGAAGGACTCTCTTTTCCTAACATCGACCTGATTCGCAATTTATCTTTTTCATCTGGCGGATTTCAGGCAAAGTATGGGGATAAAATGTCATCAGTCCTGGATATCAAATACAAACGCCCGGACTCTACTGCGGCTTCGCTGGGCATGAGCCTGCTGGGCGGCTCGGCACACATTGAAGGAAGTAAAGTCCTGGGAAAAGAAAGCTATCGCAGATTTAGAT
>JABDLW010000097.1 GCA_013001805.1 Saprospiraceae bacterium
GTATCAGGATGCTTATTGGACCAGACATCCATATAATCCAGAAAACAATGTCAATGATCTGGGACCACTGATCCGTCAGGATTTTAATACACTAAAAAATGCCAAAGTACTGCGATATCAGAAACAATTGATCGAAAAGCTAGCGATCGAGCTAAATGAATACGATCATATCTTTTTTGAACTTTGTAATGAACCATGGGCTGATAACGGCACCCACACCCAGTTTTTACACAAGACCTTAATTCCCAAAAATGACAATCTGGGTTGGTTTATTTGGGCAACAGCAGCTAACGCTGATGCCAAAGCCTGGCAAAGGGAATTGGCAGCAACCTTTAGAAATGCAGAAGCTAAACTCGGTAAAAAGCACCTGCTGGCACAAAATTATAGCAATTTTAAAGAGAATCTTACCAAGGTGGATCCGAATATTGACATCCTGAATTTTCACTATGCCTGGCCCGAATCCGTCAGCGACAATTATGCTTGGAACCGGCCCATTAATTTTGATGAGTCGGGTTTCGCTGGTTCCGCAGACACTACCTATCTTCAGCAAGCCTGGGCTTTTATTATGTCTGGAGGTAGTATTTTTAATAATCTGGACTACTCCTTCTATGTAGGAAGTGAAGATGGAACCGGAGATAACGAAGCACCTGGGGGAGGTAGCACACGACTGAGAATGCAGCTGAAGTTCTTACACGATTTCATTAACCGGTTTGACTTTGTTGAATTAATTCCTTCTACTCACCTGGTTAAGCATAGCCCGGGAATGGAGGCTTATGGCATGGCGCAACGAGACCAATCATATGCATTTTATTTACAGGGAAATAGCCAGGGATATTTCACAGCCCACGTCGACTCAGGTTCCTACGAGGTGAAGGTTTTTAGTCCGGATACCGGGATGCAGATTGACGACTTTTCACTTGTAGCGACTGATACACCTGCCAGAATTAAAATTCCACGCGCAAATCGATTAGCTATTTCCCTGGTAAAATCAGTTGATTAATGTAATCTGGAGCCGTTTGGTAAAAAAGTGCATTTAGCAACCTTATTTATCAACAATAGCTTTTGGGTATCTCTATTTACCTCTGAATGAGGAAAAATTTAATAAAATGCGAGCCATATAAGGCTGGAGGAAGAAAGATAGCCGTAGCTATCTGACTGACCCATCTGCTATGGCATGCCGGACAGGCCCGTCTGCTGTAGCATGCCGGGCCTGCCTGTCTGCCATGGCCAGCCAGGCAGGCGATCAACGAAGTATAGTGAAGCATATTATTAAATAAATTTTCAAAGAAAATTATTTTTACCATGAATGGGGTTGATTGAGATACCCTTTTATTCAGGTCATGCAAAATTTAGTCTATTTACGATAAAATTTATGCTTGGTCAATTTTGACTCGCAATTTCAAATGGTGTCGGTAGTAGTGCTCGCTGTTAAAGATCTGACTACTTTGTTGCCATCAGGGTAAACTGGAGGACCTCCATTTGTAGCTTCGCTATATAATAAGTAACCCATGTTTTCTGAGTTCTACCCAAACATCTGATCTCATAAACTTGGTAAATTCAATTTCAGTGGCATCCTCAAAAGAAACTTTCAGATCGGCTAAAGTCAACGGTTCTTTACCCGGTAGTATAAGTAAGTTCTCAATTGTATCCAGTAACCAGGAATAGATCTTGGCGGGGACTATAAGTTGCCACTCACTCAGGTTGTCAGTAAAGCTGACCTTAATACCCTTTTTCTTCTCTTCCACGGTACTGGGAGCACCTCCAATCCAACAACATTGCTTTCGGAGATTACCAGGTAATGGCTCTTTAGTCCTTATGATTTTATTGATATAATTGGATCTTATCGTAGTTTCCGGAACCGGAAAATCGAACCAGAATGAAAGGTCTGTGTCGAGGCCCATACCGTTCATATAATTAAAGATGCTTCTTCTCAACCCTTCACTATAAATCTGATGCTCAGCTCCAAGTACATCTTTATGTTCCAGATCGTTTTCAGCAAAGCCGGCAAAATCGGGTCCGATTCTTTCGACCTGGAATGCTGCCGGATTAATACCAACCGGACTATGTGCTGTCATCGAAAATTGATGCCAGAAACCGGATTGAATAACATCATTAGCAAATAGTTGGCGTACCACTTCTAGTGAATCAATTGTCTCCTGCTCAGTTTGGGTTGGGAAACCGTACATCAGGTAGGCATGAACCATCACAACGGCTTTGGTAAATGCATGGGCTACTCTTGTCACCTGATTTATATTAACGCCTTTCTGAATTAATGTCAGCAGGCGGTCGGAGGCCACCTCAAGGCCGCCAGACACGGCAATACATCCTGAGGCATGCAATAGCCTACAGAGGTCTTCGGAAAAAGTCTTTTCAAACCGGATATTTGTCCACCAGGTGATGAGGATTTTCCTCCGTATGATCTCCAGAGCAACCTCTTTCATCAGAGCAGGTGGTGCTGCTTCGTCGACAAAGTGAAAACCCCCCTCACCGGTTTGCTGGATTATTTCCTCAATTCGATCACAGATCACCTCTGCACTAACAGGTTCATAGCGCGCAATATAATCCAGTGAAACATCGCAAAAAGTACATTTACCCCAATAGCATCCATGCGCCATAGTAAGCTTATTCCATCTTCCATCACTCCATAGGCGGTGCATCGGATTGGCTATTTCTAATATCCCCAGATATTCATCTAACCGTAGATCGCTGTAATCCGGTGTTCCCACTTCTCTTTGGGGTACATCGCGTTCCAATGCCCCATCGCAAAATTGGACTACACTACGATCACAAATAAAAGTTCTTTTCAGCTGATCCTTTGACCGCTTGCCTTGAAGGAATTCGACAATTAATTGCAGGGGTCTTTCCCCGTCGTCCAGGACAATAAAATCTGTGAATTGAAAAATTCTTTCATCATACAAAGAACGCAACTCGGTATTGCAGTAACCCCCACCAAACGCAATTTTGATCTTAGCATCATATCGTTTTATTGTCGCGGCACATTTTAATGCACCAACCAGATTACCCGGAAAAGGAATGGTAATAACCACAAGGTGTGGTCGCACTTTTCGCAATTTATGCTCAACCAAATCCCGTAAGAAGTGATCGAACAGAAATGCCGGGCTTTCCATCTGGTCAAGTAGCGGTTGCAGGTCACTCAGGGCTGTCGCAATACGCTCTGCGTAACGACTAAAACCATATAAGGGGTCCACCGCCTCGGTAATAAAATCACTTAAATCTTCGAGATACAAGGTGGCAATGAACTTCGCTTTATCGATCAGAGCAAGCTCGGTAAAAGCTTCCTCCAGAACCCCTAATTGATCAAAACGATTTGCCCGCGGTAAAAAGCCAGGCGCAACGATTCTATGTGCTGCGGTGGAGGTGGGTTTTTGCAGGAAGGAACGGACAAAGTCAATCGTAGCCACATAGTTGTCTCGGTTACAATATATTCTAAATGCATTGGATGACAGCTCAGCATCCGTACGTTCAATTTCGTCAAATACCGTATCCAACCCATTTACAGAAAAAATCGCGAGGAACATCTCCAGACTCAAATCTGCCTGATGGCTTTCTATCTCCAGTGTATTGAGAAAACCCTTTAAATACATTGTTGCAGGATAGGGAGTATTAATCTGGGTGAAAGGAGGCGTGATCAACAGTACTCGACTATCGCTCATAAAGGAGTAACTTGCTCAAAGTTCTGATGAAGATAACCTTATTTGCAGATCAAGAAATGGAATTAAGCACTGCAACATCAGAATCTACCTAAATTTTTTGCCTTTACATCACATGCGAGCGCCTGAACCTACTTTTATCACCAGTCATCAAGCAAAAAGTACCCAAAGTATTACTTTTAGAAACTTCAATTAAATTCAAAAAAAATATGAGGATGAAGGAGGAGAATTTATCTCAGCGAGGAAGTGATGCAGCGCATATGACCG